>NZ_JAWRYM010000018.1:0-104146 GCF_046534555.1 Bacillus sp. SIMBA_074
CTTCCTCAGATTTCTCTAATTCCACAACTTCTTCTGTCGCTTCCTCAGATTTCTCTAATTCCACAACTTCTTCTGCTTCCTTAGCTTCTTCTTCAAAAGCATCTGGTATTTCTATAGTAATTGTTTCTTCAAGCTTTTCATCTGCTTTTACAATCACTACATCGTCTAATGTTTCTTCTTCGACTTGATTTGCTGCAACTTCAGCAACAGTTTCTTCTATTTCTGTATTACATTCATTTTCTTCTGTTAATATCGAATACACATGCTCTACTTTAGAATCTATTGACTCTTCTTGTAAAGTTTCTTCGTTATCTTCTGTAGATGATAACGCCACTACATCTTGCTCCTGCTTCAAGGCTTGTACAATTGTAGCCTCTTTTTCCACATGCTGTCCTACTGTTTTATGAAGCAAATCATCACTTAGGCTTTCTTCTAATGAAGGGGCTTGACGTTCAACTTCGTAACCGTTTTTCTCTAACCATGTATCCACAACCGATTTTTCTTCTACTTTATTACTTCGTTCGTTCACTCCGTTCTTAACAGATGAACTTCCTTGTAGAACTCCCGAAAAGTCAGATAATGTATATCCCTTTTTCTCTAACCATGCGTCAACAACAGCTTTTCCTTCAACAGATATTTCAAGATCTTCTCTTACCTTTTCTTCCTCCTGCACAACCTTCGTTTCTACTGAAGGACGGTTATATCCATAAATCGGAGAAATCATTTCTGTTGGACGAAATGGTCTACGGTTACTTTCTTGCGACGGTACGAATGCTTTTTTTACGACAGGCTCTGGTTCCGGTTCATATTGCAATTCCGGTTCCTCATATGTAGGTGCTTCTGTTTCCACATACGGTCGTCTGCTTCTTTCCACTTTTATTCCTCTTTGAGTAGGCTGTTCTTCATATGCTCCTCTTTGAATAGGTTGTTCTTCAAAGTTAGGCAGTTCTCTTACATCCTCCTCATCGAAGCCATTATCTGGTATTAATGGAAAACGACATTTCCCTGCATTCCGACTTGCCATTTGTGCTTCTCTTGCTTCAGTGTAGTGGTTTACACGAGGAATTTTCGGCTGACTTTCAATTTGTGCCGGTACTTCTTTATTCATCACTGTTTTTTCTTCCTCTTTGTTAAACAGCTTTTTCATCCAATCTAACATGTTTACCACTCTTTCTACTAAATAGTAACATCCTTTATTGTATCAGCATTCGGCAAAAAGTGCAGGTAAAATTAAGCATATTAGTTTTATCCATAATATTCTAATTCACGATTGTTTTTCATATAGAAAAACGAGGTCTTACATGTAAGACCTCGTTTAATCTTTACCCTTCCGATATTCATCCACACTATCCGTTACACTTTGCAATAAAGAATTTCCATACTGTGGGTCAGATAATTTTTTGTCTTCTTCAGGGTTTGACATAAATCCAAGTTCTAATAGTACTCCTGGAAATTTCGACCAATTAAATCCAGAAAGATCATCCCGAAATTTAATTCCATTTACTTTCACTTGATGATTCTCTCTCATTTTATTTACTATCGTTTGAGAGATTTGAAGACTTTCAGCATAAATCTCTTTCGTATACGGACTTCCTTCTGCCGGTGTCAATACAGCAAATCCACTTTGATTTGGATTTTCAGAACCATCTGCTTGAAGGCGCAAAAATAAATTCGCTTTATGATCATTCGCGAATGTTGCTCGTTCCTTATTACTTATATCAACCTCATGTGACGTTCTCGTCATCAATACTTGTATACCTTTTGCTTCAAGTTTTTCTTTCAATATAAAAGCCATCTCTAATACAAGAACTGATTCCCTCTTTTTCGTTACAACTCCCGCTGTTCCGTCTGTTACTTTATATTTTTGCGTAGTTGCTCCTGGACCAATTGCCTCTAAATTTAAATTCGCTTTTTGTTGATGCCCTGGATCAATAACGACTAGAAACTTTTCTTGTTTTTCATTACTCTCTACTTTTTGTTCATTATTTTGTACTGGTTGCTCAGTTGGCTGCAGCGGCGTAGTTTCCTCTTTCTTTTCCTCGGCCGGCACTTCCTCCTGCTTATGTTCCACTTGCTCATTCGTTTGAATTGCTTGCGGCTGTTCTTTCTTTTCTTGTTCTTCTTGCTGCTTTTCTACCGGTGCGTCTTCCTTATTATCTTTGTTTTTTTCTTGTATAGAAGAGGTTGTTTCTTTTTTCGGCTCTTCTTGCGAACAACCTCCCATATATATTCCAATGACTGCAATAGCGCTCATTATTTTTATATACTTCATTTTTCTCTCCTATCACTTTGCACCGGTCTCAAAGTTTTTCTTATAATTGTTTTATAATTTCATCCATATTTCCAATATGAACGGGTTGCCACGTTTCTGTACCACGCTCTGCGGTATAGACTAGATAAGCATCATCAGCTACATTTACGAAAACAGGATCCCCCATATCCGTTTCATATCCGATAACAATCCATTCCTCTTTCCATTTTCCACTTTCTTCACTTATTAATGAATTTTTATGTTTATCATATCGATAACCGATTTGTCCTTTTTCTAATTCATTTTCGCTAAACACATATATTTCATAGGAACCTAGTTCGATATCTTGCTGTTTTGAAGTTTCAATTCGTTTCAGAAGTTCTGCAATTTTTGGTTGTTGCTTCATACGTCTACCCCCTTCTTTTTTCTAAATTTTACCTAATCCGTTTTTGAAATACAATATAGATTTTGAGAGGAAACGTTACAATCCTAGGAATTTCGCACAAAAAAATAGCCTCACATATGCGAGACTACTTTTTCTAACATCAATTAAAATTTAAATTCTTGTCCAACTTCAAAGCTATCTTCTAATACAAGAATACCTTTTTCTTCTGGAGCATCTGGAAGCTCTAACTCACGTGCAGAGCAAATCATTCCAGAAGAAGGAACACCGCGAAGTTCAGCTGGTTTAATTAACATACCACTTGGCATTACAGCACCGATTTTTGCAACAACAACTTTTTGTCCTGCATCAACGTTTGGTGCACCACATACGATTTGTAATGTTTCTGTACCGATTTCTACTGTACAAATGTTTAATTTATCAGCATTTGGATGCTTCTCTTTTTCAGCTACATAGCCTACAACAAATTTCGGCGTGAAATCAGCTTCTACTTTTTCTTCAAAGCCATTCTTCGCTAAAATTCCGTTAATTTTTTCAACAAACTCTTTCGTTAATGTAACGTTTCCGTTGTCTGTTACTTCTACATAAGAAGACGCATTAAAGATGTTGAATCCTGCTGTTACGTTGCTTTCACGATCGTATACGCGAGCAACATCTCCTTTGCGGTCAAATGTACGGTTTTCTAAAGTAATATCTTGTAAGGTAACAATTAAAGTGTCACCAATTCCTTCAAGGTTGTAAAAAACGTTCACTTCGTTCATCCTTTCTCTTTTCCATCTGTCTTCTTCCGATTCTTCGCTAAAATAAAGATTGGTTCGAAGTCCCCATCTTCATATACGAATGAAAGTGATGTAATCGGAACATGCCCTTCGGCAAAAAATTTCATTGTCATTTGTGCAATAATATCATAACCGATTTCGTTGACGATATCAGCAATAATTAATACATCTTGGTGAGGAACTGCAACAACCATATCACCAGAGATCTTTTCACGCATCGAGTGTAGTAACGATTCGTTTAAAATACGACTCGCATCGTATCCATCATTTGTGTTTAAAAAGTAGAATGTATTACCTGCTACTGTCTCCTGCTTAAATTCATAGCCTAATGAGCGAGCATTAAATAATGCCATTTCACGTACTTGTTCCTCTGTAAGCTCTAATTTTTGCAATAAGCGCTCATCAATTAATCGATACGTTTTATTAGAATCTAGCGCATAGTAAATACGTGTTTCCGCCGTATGGTCCGTCATAATAAACGGATTTCCTTCTTCTGATTGTTTCGGGAAAGAAGTAGAGCGAATAACAGGTAAAATTTTCGCCGTGCTATTTTCTTCTTTATGCATTGCAATTAGCGCTTCTTGTACGTAATAAGCGACCTCTTCAATTGCTTTTTCTTTGTTCACTTCCCATTTTGCAACTACTCCTGGAAGTGATACGTTAATACCTTTTTTCGAGTCTGTTTGTTCAATACGAAGAACTTCTTTCTCGCTATCATAATGAAAGTCCCATTCTGGTCGAGATAATTTCTTCATTAACTCGTCTTTCATCTTTTTACTTGTCATTTTCATCTCTTTTTCCTCCTTTCCAAAAAAATAACCTCCCCCGCGAAGGTAGAGGTTGTTTTTACAATTCAATTGGCTAATTGTCTTATTTTAAACCTTCAATAAACTCTTCGATTTGCTCTTGTGTTTTACGATCTTTATTTACATAGCGTCCAGTTTCTTCACCTTTATTGTACGCTACAAAGCTTGGAATGCCAAATACGTCTACTTTCACGCATAAATCAATAAATTCATCACGATCTACATAGTAAAATGAGAAATCACTATACTTCTCTTCTACTTCTGGCATAAATGGATCAACGAAACGGCAATCTGGGCACCATTCTGCTGAGAACATGAAGACTACATTCTCTTCATTTTTTAATTCTTGGAATTGTTCCATGCTTTCTAATGATTTCATCTATATTTCCTCCTCTAACGAGTGCACTTTTTCACACTATAATCTTTTCTTTATACTACCATACATCGCGCATGG
This sequence comes from Bacillus sp. SIMBA_074, assembly GCF_046534555.1. Taxonomy (NCBI): domain Bacteria; kingdom Bacillati; phylum Bacillota; class Bacilli; order Caryophanales; family Bacillaceae; genus Bacillus; species Bacillus sp. SIMBA_074. The sequence continues at coordinate 4,694 of NZ_JAWRYM010000018.1, forward strand.
TGCAAGGTTTATGCTTGCTTTTCATCATACTTATATTGCCCAACAAGTAACTTAACAACGTGTACAAATAATTCCGTTCGGTCGACATAATCATCTGTAAAAATACCGATAGCACCTTCGTGACTACGAATATCTTTTCGCTCTACAAACTCTTCCATCACTTCACTTAGCTCTTTTCCTTCTTCAAGCGGTGCTAAAAAATCGTTTGGTAACTTAATACGTGCCCCGCCCGCAACAAATGTTTTACCTTCAATCGTCGCTAAAGCACCCCAGTTACACATAAATAACCCATGCTCCGTTTTCATAACGCCGCCTTCTAGCCCAATGCCGATATGAGCTGCACCTTCCTGCAATGCTCTCTTCGCTCTATTTACTGCTCCTTGCATCGTCTCTTCATCTGAAAAAGGCTGATTTGCTACTCCTGATGGAACAGAAAGAGATGTAATTTCAGCATCTTCCCAAACCTTCTCCACAGCCCCAACCTTCGTCTTATTCTTCGATCCAACTACTACCTTCATTTCATTCACCTCTATATAAATTCATCATTCTATCCTCGAACACCAAATCAGTCTTCATGACTGAGATTTATACCGTAGCGCCTGACCGCACACACGCATCTCTGTGTCATCTCTCCCACCTGAAAAAAGAAAAGGTTTTCCAAAAACAGCCTTCCTCTCTCTTCCTACCCGCGGTCTTAATACATCGCTCGAACACCAACTAGGCACTGACCGCTCCCATTCATCGCTGGGTCATCTATTCAACCTAAAAAAAGAAGGGTTTTTCACCCTTCCTCTCTACGCGTTATTCTTAATTGTCTCTAACGTCGTTTTGTCCGTCGCTCTCACAAGCTTCGTAATTAATTCCTTCGCTGCCGCATAATCATCAACATGTAAGATAGAAGCATGTGTATGAATGTAGCGTGCACAAACACCAATTACTGCTGATGGGATACCTGAGTTACTTGTATGTACACGGCCCGCATCTGTACCACCTTGTGAAATAAAGTATTGGTACGGAATGTTATGTGTTTCTGCTGTATCTAAAATGAATTCGCGCATTCCTCTATGTGTTACCATTGTACGGTCATAAATACGAAGAAGAGCGCCTTTTCCTAATTGACCGAACTGCGTCTTATCACCAGATGCATCATTTGCTGGACTTGCATCAAGCGCATAGAAAATATCTGGTTGAATCATATTTGCAGCAGTTTGCGCTCCGCGAAGACCTACTTCTTCTTGTACAGTCGCACCAGAGTATAATGTGTTTGGTAATGTTTCATCTTTTAATTCCTTTAGCAATTCGATAGCAAGGCCACATCCATAGCGGTTGTCCCAAGCTTTCGCCATAATTTTCTTTTCATTTGCCATTGGCGTGAATGGGCAGATTGGAACGATTTGTTGCCCTGGCTTTATGCCAATTTCAATCGCATCTTCATAACTATCTGCACCTATATCAATTAACATATTTTTTATATCCATCGGTTTTGCACGTTGCGCATCACTTAATAAATGAGGAGGAATGGAACCAACAACCCCAATAACAGGACCATTCTTCGTCATAACTTGTACACGCTGAGCTAATAGTACTTGGCTCCACCAGCCACCTAACGTTTGAAAACGAAGCATCCCATTTTTCGTAATTTGCGTAACCATGAAACCTACTTCATCCATATGACCTGCTACAAGAACGCGCGGGCCAGTTTCGTCCCCTTTTTTCAGACCAAATACGCTACCTAAACCGTCTTGCACAATCTCATCAGCATATTTGCTTAATTCTTGCTTCATAAAACTGCGCACATCATGTTCAAAACCTGATGCACCTTGTAATTCTGTTAACGTACGAAATAATTGTAATGTCTCTTTATTCACGAAGTCCCCTTCTTTCAAACCTTAGTAGAATACCTCTTTTATTGTAACGAAATTTTCGAAATGTTTCTAGTTTCTTCTTTTTTAGTTGCATTTGCATTATAATTATTATTGGTACACTATTTTTATTTTACAGAATTGAGGTGAATATATGAGCTGGAAAGGTTTAGTCACAGGTCTTGGCGTTGGGTTCGCAGCTGGTTATTTCGTTGCAAACAAAGTACAAGAACAATCCCATATTTCTTCAGAAAAAGCATTGAAAATGGTGAAACAAGCATTAAGTCATAAAGGTGAAATTACTGGCTCTTGGGTACATATGGTTCCGGAGGCATTTGAAAAATATGATGTCGCGTACGAAGTTTATCGCGGCGGTCTTACAACGATGTTAGATGAAATACAAGAACGATTTGAATTTTTAGTTGATGCTAAAACAGGTACTGTTTTAGAGGTTATAGCAGCATAAAAAGAGGTTTCCCATTAGGTGAACCTCTTTTTTTTTAGAATTACCAACAAAAGCTGATAATAACAGCAATACATAATAAGTGGAGATTGTTCCAATAAATATTTTTGGACACCTTCCTCTTATTAATATTAAGCTTCTATATTTGTTTTTCTCTCTATCTTCTCCACTATATGCCCTTCCTCATTCCACTTTACTGCACGGTAATATGCATCATGATAAAAAGTAAACCACGCCTCTTTTTCAGCACCATACTTCATCCACTTTTGTTTATGTTCAATCGATGTCATTGGATAGTCATCGTATGCCATTACCCATAATACATTTTGATGTGCATGCGTCGGTAAAATGTCCGCTAAATGAAGCATCGTTTCACCCTGACTTTCAAGGACGACAACAGCATGTCCATCACTATGACCACCCGTATGCACCATCTTTATTTCATCCGTAATTTCTATTTCTTGCCTGAACGTAACAATCTTATCAACGATTGGCTCCCAATTTTCCTTCCAATATGTATTACGCGATCTAACATTCGGATTTTTCATTTCATTCCATTCAGTCTCACTTACATAAATCGTTGCGTTCGGAAACGCCGGAACAAGGCGATTTCCCTCCCATTTTGTTAAACCAGATGCATGGTCAAAGTGAAGATGCGTCATTAAGACGTAATGAATATCTTCATTATGCAGTCCCAATTTTTCTAAAGATTCCTTAACTGATGATTCTTCTGTTACACCTTGATTCCGCTTCATTTTCTCATTCAATTTACCATTCCCTATCCCTGAATCAATAAGCATGTTTCCTTCTTTCGTTTGTAAGAGTAACGGATCTGTTCGTAAATAAATATGATTTGTATCATTACGTTTATATTTTCGTGACCAAAGTACTTTTGGCACAACTCCAAACATCGCGCCTCCATCTAAATGTGTATTCCCACCTTTTAGCCACATCACTTTTATATTTCCAATTTGTAACTGTTCCATATCCCATCCCCCTTTTCTATTTAATTTTAACATAATATTCCGATTATTTTTCATATAAAAAACCTATGCATTACTGCATAGGCTCCGTACGATATTTTGCTTCAACTCGATAAATACGATGACCTTTACTAGAAAATTTCTCTTCGTATTCTGTCATAATGTTTCCTTCATAATCACTATTATGAAGATCTAGGCTAAGGTAAGTTAATAACATACCATACTCAGCCATACTCATAATAGAATATTCAAATAAACCTTGGTTATCAGTTTTGAAATGAATTTCTCCGCCATCTACTAACACTTCTTCATAATTGCGTAAAAATGTTTTATACGTTAAACGACGCTTCGTATGACGATTCTTCGGCCATGGATCTGAGAAGTTTAAATAAACGCGGTCAATTTCACCTTTCGCAAAGAAAACTGTTAAATCTTCAGCATCTTTATTAATTAACTTTAAGTTCGGTACTTCTTCTTCAATTAATTTATCAAGTGCATCTACAACAACACTTGTGAATTTTTCAATTCCAATATAGTTAATATGCGGATTTGCTTTTGCCATATCATACATGAAGCGGCCACGTCCTGTACCTACTTCAATATGAATTGGCTGTTCATTTCCAAATATTTCTTTCCAGTTACCAGCACTCTCCTCTGGGTTTCCAATTACGATATGTGAATACTCATTAATTCGATCCATTGCATAAGGCTTATGTCTTAAACGCATAGATGTCTCCCTCTCTTTACAAAACTATTTTAAAGGAAAAATTCCTTCTTTCTGTTTTAATCAATCTATCAAACAAAAAACCAAGTACGTACGAGCACTCGGTCCGTTTCTTTCAAGTATAAGATGTACCATTTTGATAAAAACTACATAAAGCATTAAACATTCCATGACGAAACAGCTTTTTCTCTTACATTTCTAGGGAGAGAAAAACACTCGAAAGGATGATCCGTTCATGCCAATTAATCAACAGCATCAATTAGAAGTATTAAAAGATATTTTAATCAACCATCAAAGTGATTGCTGCGGGACAGTTTCTGAATGCGAGCAATTAGAGCGACTCATTCAATCGTTACTCGCAAACGATAGTATAAGTAGTGACACTAAAGTAATGCTAAACGATGTATATTCTTATAGTCAATCGGGTAAATCTTCCTCTAATTTGGACAACCATATTTCCAATAATCAAGAACAACTTACTCAGTGGATTGCTGGAATGGACAATTTTTCTTAAGTATTATTCTGAAGCAAGTAGTTGCTGTAAATATTGATGCCAATATTTAGCTTCTGCTTGCTGCTTTTTTGTTGTGTGCCATTGCATAGATAAAATCGTTTGTGCTATCACATACCATCTCATACGCCTAAGCAATGATTCATCTAGTTCAATCTCATAATATCCGAGCCACTCACTCCATTCGTGGCGCGGAATATACCAATATAATAACATACCAAGATCTAAAGCTGGGTCAGCAATAACAGCCCCATCCCAATCAATTAAAAACAATTCATCTTCGTCCGACAATATCCAATTGTTATGGTTTACATCACAATGGCATACAACGAATTCATTGTACTCAATATCTTTTAATGACTCCGTTAAATATTGAAGACCTTGCTGAATTGTTTCATCAACTCTTATATCTCCTCTTAAAACGAGCTGTAATTGTTGTAATAACTCTTGCGCATGAAGCGGCTGCTTTCCTAGCCTTTGAATCATCTGCACAAGCGCTTTAGAGGAGTGTATTTTTTTCAAAAGTTTCGCAACACGTTCTAGTTTCATATCCTCTGGCTCTAACTTCTGTCCCGGAAGCCATTTTTGAGCAGAAATTACATCACCGTTCGTTACCCTTCTTGTCCAAAGTAATTTTGGAACAATTCCTTCTGCTGACAATACCGCTAAAAAGGGCGATGTATTCCGCTTTAAAAATAACTTTTGTTGTCCGTTTTGCGCAATATATGCATCGCCCGTTACTCCACCAGCCGGTATAAGACTCCACTCTTTTCCTAATAATTGTTCCAACCATTCCATATTCATTACCCGTTAACAAATCCTTATCTTTTATAGTTATGAAAAGAAAAACCGCAACATTTCTACATATGTTGTGGATTCATATATTTTACTGTATTTGAATGAAAAAACTTGGCATAAGCCGAAAACAGGATAAATCACCTGTTCTTCTAGTTTATTTTACAAAATCAATCATAGAATGACAACTTATGAAAATCGTCACCTTTGTCAATTCTACATTTATTACATTCTCATCGTCAAGTAGCGATTTGTCACATTATCGCCAATATATACGTGCTAATTGGAGCCAATTGAAGTTCCTTTCCTCTAAATGAAGAAATTGGCTCTATTTTCGCTTGCTTTTCGTTTACTAACACATGCCACGTTTCTTCTTTTGGAAGCTGCACCGTTTTAGCTTCCAAACCGCTATTAAATAAAACTACAATCTCTTTCCACGGTCCAAATAATTCTACATGCTCTAGGTGGTATGCCAGTACTTCTGTAGATGTTTGCAAAAAAGTCATATGCTTTTTTATAAGGTCTACATTTTGTAATCGGAATGCCCCGTGCCCTTTGCGAATCGCAATTAACCCTTTTATATAGTTAACGGTCTCCATCTCTTTCTCTTTTTGATCCCAATCTAATTGATTAATTTCATCATTTGCATTATAGCTATTTTCGTTCCCTTGCTTCGTACGATAAAACTCTTGCCCCGCATGTAAGAAAGGAATCCCTTGTGAAAGAATAACCATTGCAGTTGCTAAACGATGACGCCTTTTCAAAATTTCTTCTGATTCTGGATTACTTTGCACTAGTTTATCCCACATCGTCATATTGTCATGACATTCTACATAGTTGATGCTTTGTACTGGCTCTAGGAACAATCCTGTTTCTTTCATACTTAAAAGGCTACCAGCTACTATATACTGCAAATGATTACAGTCTACATGCCCACCAAATGCAAAGCCACGTTTATTTATATTAAAAGTACTTCCTTTTATTCCATCACGAAATTGATCATTAAACTGTGCGATACATGGCATTTTATTCGCATTATTTAACGTCGCTTTCTCTTCAAGAGGAAGCGGTGTTTGCAAATCCCATCCTTCACCTAATAACAGCGCATCCTGCTTTATTTTTCGTACTTCTTTTTCTAATTCATTCATCGTTTCAACATCTAAAATTCCCATTAAATCAAATCGGAATCCATCAACATTGTATTCAGTAAGCCAATATAAAACAGATTCTATAATAAATTTCCTCATCATTTTCCGTTCAGATGCTATATCATTTCCAACTCCCGTCCCATTAGAAGGCATACCGTCTTCCCCATGACGAAAATAATATCCCGGGACAAGCTTCTCAAATGATGATAATTCTCTTTCATAAACATGATTATATACAACATCTATAATCACTCGAATGCCGTGATCATGAAATGTTTCAATTAGTTGTTTACACTCTACTATCCTGTTATATGGATCAGAAAGGTTTGTAACATAAAATCCTGTTGGTATATTGTAATATAACGGATTGTAGCCCCAATTATATGCGGAAGCAGGATTCACTTCATCTATACCACCAAAACAATGTAAAGGTAATAGTTCAACATGTGTAACGCCTAAATCTTTTATATGAGACAATCCTGTTAATGTCCCATTTCGCCCTACTGTCTCCTCTTCCATTAGCCCTTTATATGTTCCTTTCTTATTCACCCCACTGTTTGGGTGAATAGTAGCGTCACGAATATGCAGTTCATACAATATGGCCTCTGTCATTGACTGTAATGGTGATAATTCTACTCGTTTTGTCACATTCGTTTTTTCCAAATCGATAACGACGCCGTATTTTCCATTTATCGTCGCAGACTTTGCATAAGGGTCAACCGCTTCGTTCCATATTAAATTAATACAAACAAGGAATGTATATCGTGCTCCATCATGATCACCTTGTAATGTATGAATCCACACTCCGTTTTCTTCTCTGTACATTTCATAATCAATATATTCTTTATCACTTTTATAAATCCGTACTTTCGCAAGCCTTGCAGTCGGAGCCCATACTTTAAATATTGTTTCTTCTTTTTTATACACAGCACCTAAGTCGGTACCTTCGTAATAATATTTTTCATCGAAAACTACTGTTCGAATCACAGCGCCTATTTGTAAATCTGTTTCTTCATTCCGTTCATCCCGTACTGTATAATACTTTCCCACATCTATCGGCTCTTCTATAAAACATTCATACTTCGTTGCATCTGGAAGAGCAATAGTATGAACAATCGGTAACTCTTTCACATTGCTTCCTTCTTGTAAACGAAATGTCCGGCTTGTTCCATACGCATGCGGGAGCAAAATTGTAATTTTATTCATTTCATCTAAATAGGCATCAAATGGACGTTTTACTTTCAACATAAAAAATCACCATCATTCTTAAAGTTAAAATGAAACGAGCTGCAAATGATAAGGTTTTTCTTATCAGCGAAGCTCTATACAGTAACACATTATTCCCTATAGTATATTCACCTGTATAAAAAACGTTTTCATACATTCTATTTTTGTAGTTTTATTTCAGTAATCGATTTATACTTCGGCGTTTCCTTAACGTGAGATTCATACAAAGTAATCGTATCTGCTTGAAATGATGTTACAGGTAACTCTTTTACATTTGTCAGATCAAACACTTTTTCTCCTACCCATTTACGCGCAACAGTAATATGTGGATGATAAGGACGTGTATCTAGAGAGAAGCCATTTTCTTCACAAATTGTATGCACTTGCTTTTGTAAAGTAAACAAATCTTGATTATCACTTATCCCCGCCCAAAATATACGCGGCTGGTCCACCTGTCCGAATGTAGAAAGCCCTTGTAACGTGAACGATAATTCCGTTTTTTCTGTAAGTGTTTGTAATCCATTCTTTATTCCTTCTAACTGTTCCTCTGTCGCACTTCCTAAAAATGAAAGGGTAATATGATAGTCTTCTTCATGTACCCAAGAGCGAAATGGTAATTCATCCTTCATTTCCTCTTTATAATTAGAAAGAATTTCTTTTATATGACGTGGTAAAGTTACTGCGACAAAATAATGCGGCACCATCTACATCGTCTCCTTTATGTTATTGTTGCTTTTCTTCCTTATCTCATTCAGCTAAAAAGAATCCGCCCTCTAAAGTAGAGAGCGGTCATTATTTAAATATCTTTTATTTCGCTAATTCATGAATTGCTTGAGCGTAAATCGCTGTCGCTTTTAATAAATCTTCAATTTCAATGTACTCGTCTTTTTGATGCGCAAGTTCTTCTTTTCCTGGGAATAACGGACCAAATGCAACGCCAGCTTTCAATGAACGAGCATAAGTACCACCGCCAATTGCTAACAATTCAGCTTTTTCACCAGTTTGTTCTTCATATACACGTTGTAAAGTACGAATTAACGTATGATCTTTGTCAACGTGATGCGGGCGAGAGTTAGAATAATCCGCTACTTCAAATCCATGAGTACCAACATATTCTTTTAACTTTGCAATCGTTTCTTCAAAGTTAGTTGTAACTGGATAGCGTACATTTAATCCTAAATTACCACCGTTTTCTTGCGAGTAAGACAGGCGACCAACATTCACTGTTAACGGCCCGCTAATATCGTCTTTATAAGAAATACCAGCTTTTTCTCCCATAATATCACCTGTAAATGTTTCTGTTACAAACGAGGCAAATGAAGCCCCTTTTCCATCAATAGAAACTTTCGTTAAGAAGTTTACCAATAATAAACCTGCATTTTCTCCCTTTTCCGGAGTAGATCCGTGAGCTGAAATCCCTTTAATTTGCAACGTCACCGTCTTTCCTTCTACAATTGCTTTACCTATTTTTTTAGCAGTTTGTAAATACTCTTCATATGCTACTGTAAGTGTATTTACATCTTCTCCTGTAATAACTGCTTCTGCAAAATCAGGAACCATATTTAAACGACGACCTGACTCAAATGAAATAAGCTTAAATGTGCCTTCTTTCTCTTCGCCACCACTTTGCACAACTTGTATGTCAGAAATTCCTTTTTCCGCATTAATAATCGGAAAATCTGCATCCGGCGCAAAACCGATTGTTGGCATTTCTTCATTTTTAAAATAATGATCTACACACTTCCAATTACTTTCCTCATCTGTTCCTAAAATCATACGAACACGTTTTGAAAGAGGTAAGCCCAATTCTTTAACGATTTTCATCGCATAATAAGCTGCCATCGTCGGCCCTTTATCATCAATTGCACCACGTGCAAAAATCTTTCCATCGCGAATATCCGCACTATACGCAGGAGTTATCCAGCCGTCTCCTTCTGGTACAACATCAACGTGACAAAGAATACCTACTAACTCTTCTCCTTGTCCCATTTCAAGATGACCTGCATATCCTTCTAAATTTTTAGAACAGAAACCTTCTGCTTCTCCTTTATGTAACATGAAAGATAAAGCTTCTTCTACACCTTCACCGAATGGTGCGCCCTCTTTCGCAGATTCTTCTTCCCATACACTTTTAATTTGTAAAAATTGTTGTGTATCACGAATTAAATCATCTTTTCGTTTTGTAACTTCTTCTGTCCAATTAATCGTTGACATCACGCATCCATCCTTCACTATATTGTCTCTTTCATCATAGCAAACGAAAATCTCTTATGCCATACATGAAAATCTAATGACGAACAATTTTAATATTTCAGATATTTCTTATTAGTTTTTCTTTTATTTTCTCAAAAAAATTTGCAGGAATTTGGCGTTTTACGTAGAAATTTATGAGTTAGTTGACTGACCAAATATATAATGTCAACTACCAATATTTTTCTATATGAATATTTGTTAAACTTTTGTAAAATTTAAGTAGATTAAAGCATGAATTTTATCATGTAGAGTACAATGGTAGTAACGACCTTCTTTCCTGAATGGGGTCAAAAAAACTAGTAGAGGAGCGGTTTTCTCTTGAAACCTACAACTACTCGTATGCTAACACGCATTAAATCGATTTATATGTACATCAATGAAAACGGTACGGTAACAACGAAAGACCTTGTAGATGAGTTCGGGATCACACCGCGAACAATACAACGTGATCTAAATGTGTTGCAGTTTAATGAACTCGTGTATAGCCCTTGCCGCGGCAAGTGGACAACGACAGGAAAGAAAGTGAGAATGACCTCATAATAAAAAATAATTGTATGTAAATAAATACATACCCCTTTCTAACTCATTAGAAAGGGGTCTTTTCTATACTTTGAAATTGGCGTTATTTTTCGTTATCTACTTGATACGTCTTTAACATTTCTACTTCTTCATCTGTTAATTCACGATATTGCCCAAGTTCTAACTCTTCGTCTAACACTAAAGGTCCCATCTCTGTTCTCTTTAAATACACTACTTTTTTCCCTACTGCTTCAAACATACGCTTCACTTGATGGAATTTTCCTTCTGTAATAACAAGCTCAATTTCGGAAATATCATCACTTTTTAAAATTGTAAGTTTGCCTGGCTTCGTTTCATAGCCATCTTCTAAAATAACACCTTTAGCGAATTCTATTACATCCTCTTCCGTTACAACGCCTGAAATGTGTGCATAATATTTTTTTGGCACATGCTTTTTCGGAGATAATAGTTGATGCGTTAACTTCCCATCATTTGTGATTAATAAGAAACCTTCTGTATCAATATCGAGCCTTCCAACAGGGAATGGATCAAAAATCGCATCTTCTAATTCTAATAAATCTATTACTGTTTCGTGATTATCATCTTCTGTCGCTGAAATAACACCTTGTGGTTTATGCATCATTAAATAAACAAACTCTTTATATTCCACAACTTCACCGTGAATCATAACCTCTTGCTCTTCTACATTCACATGAAACTTCGCATCTTTCACTGGCGTTCCATCAATCTTCACAACGCCGTCTTTCAGTAATTTCTTTACTTCTTTTCTACTTCCGTGTCCCATATTCGCTAATAATTTATCTAATCTCATGTTCTTCACCTTCTTTATTTATCATAGAAAAGGGGACGTATTTACGCCCCTTTTGATTTCAACTTTATTTTGAATCTACTACCAAGTTTACGCTGGATTTTCTCTAAAGCTTCTCCGCCAAATACTCTTTCTAGTACTCCTGTGCGAATCGCTAACAATCCGTAAACAAGACCACCAATACCTGCACAAATCGCAACTGTAATAAGAGCACCAATACGGCCATCAGGCGAAACCATGAAGGATAGAAGCCATTGTGATAGTTTTACAGCAATAACCATTACAAGTGTTAAAACTGCAATTTGGAATGTTCTCTTATATACAACACCAAATGAATAGTGTGCGTGTTTTTTAATTTGTCTATTCGTATACCATACGGAAGCTAAGAAGCCGACTGCAGTAGCCAAAATCGCCCCAACTGTACCGAAATAACGAATAAAGATTACGTTACATACAAATTTCAAAATAACACCCATCACAAGCGCAATAACCGCATGTCTCTGCTGATTAATCCCTTGCAGAATTGCTGCTGTTACTGTGAATAAAGCGAATAACAATGCAACTGGCGCATACCACATTAATACTTGTCCACCTAGTGGGTCTGAATCGTAGAAAGCAGTGTAAATCGGATATGCAAGTGTAGAAATACCGACAACTGCTGGCAATGTTAAAAACATATTCGCCTGGAATGTTTGTGTAATTTGTAATTTCAAATAACGGTATTGCTTTTCAGTAAACGACTTTGTAATCGCTGGCACGAGCGTTAAACTAAACGCTGTTGCAAGTGATACTGGAATCATAATTAATTTATGCGTCCACATCGTGAAAATACCGAGTGCTCGCTCTGCGATATCTCCTTGACCAATCGCCTGCATAATAGAGTTAAATGTCAATGTATCAATTTGTTGATATAAAGGAATTGTTAATCCAATTACAACGTAAGGGATTGCATATGCAAACAACTCTTTAAACAATTGAGCGGTACTTACCGTCGATTCTGGTACAGTTTGCTCAATTAAATATTGATCCAAATATTTTTTACGTTTTAACCAGTACCAAATTAATACGCCAAGTGCTCCAACTGCTGAAACGAACGCAGCGAATGTCGCAACCCCAACTGCCGTTGCTACTGTACCACCAAGTACTTTAATAACGATGAAACTACCCGCTAATAAAAAGACGATACGAATAATTTGCTCAATAATTTGTGAAACCGTAGTCGGTCCCATCGATTGGTGGCCTTGGAAATAACCACGAATCAAACTTGCTGCCGGCACAACAATAAGCGCAAAACTTACGAGGCGAATAATCGTCGTAACTTCTTCTATCTTATTTTGTAAACTTTGTTTACCAAGCATTGCTTCTGCAAATAATGGTGCGGTCATGTACAGTACTAAGAAGGAAAGAACTCCTGTTACTATCATCATAACCATTCCCGAGCGGAACATTCTCCGGCTCGTTTTATAATCTCCAAGTGCATTATATTTGGAAACAAACTTAGAAACAGCAAGCGGCACTCCTGCCGTTGCGATACTTAAAAATATCGTATATGGAATGTATCCATATGTATAGAGCGTTCCGCCTTCTGTGCCTACTAATGCATGAAACGGAAAAACGTAAATCATGCCTAAGAACTTTACTAAAAATGTCCCTAACGTCACAATAAGCGTTCCGCGCAGAAATTTTGAATCGGACATACGAAAATCCTCCTACATCTACATAAAGTGAAACTATAATTAGTGGGGGTTTTTTTCATCCCCCACTGATTATTAGTTGAACCAATCGGGCTTTTACAGGCAGTTTATCTCCCACCTAACTTCTTTGCTCTAGCCGAATTTTGAGGTGGGAGTTTTACTGCCCGTTAATGCGGGATAAAGTGAAACTATAATTAGTGGGAGACTCCCCTCCTACTAATCATTCGAGCATTTACGGACCTTTTTAACTCCCTCTTTACTTCTCATAAATCTTAAGATAGTAGTCTTATTGCCCATAAATAGCAGGATAATGCTGAACTCTAACTTTTGTATTGTACCACAATTCTCCTCTTAAGCAGTACTTCACTCTATTTTTCTTTTAAGGGAAAACATGCTATTCTTTTAGGCAGGAAATGTAGAAAATGAGGTCGATATATTATGCATTATGATGTTATTGTCATCGGCGGCGGTCCTTCAGGGCTAATGGCTGCAATCGGTGCTGCTGAAGAAGGCACAAGCGTCTTACTTCTTGATAAAGGAAATAAATTAGGACGTAAACTTGCGATTTCTGGTGGTGGTCGTTGTAACGTAACAAACCGTCTACCACTTGATGAAATCGTTAAACATATACCTGGAAATGGTCGCTTCTTATACAGTGCTTTTTCTATTTTCAGTAATGAAGATATTATTACATTCTTCGAAAATCTCGGTGTACAACTGAAAGAAGAGGATCATGGCCGCATGTTCCCAGTATCAAATAAAGCGCAATCTGTTGTAGATGCACTGTTAACACGATTAAAAGACTTAGGTGTGAAAATACGTACGAATACGCCTGTCGAAACGATTGAGTATGAAAACGGTCAAACGAAGGCTGTTATTCTGCAAACAGGTGAAGTGTTAGAAACGAATCACGTCGTTATCGCTGTTGGCGGAAAATCTGTTCCTCAAACTGGTTCTACTGGAGACGGATACGCTTGGGCTGAAAAAGCTGGGCATACAATTACAGAACTTTTCCCAACAGAAGTACCAATTCTTTCAAACGAACCGTTTATTCGTGACCGCACATTACAAGGTCTTGCTTTACGAGATGTAAACTTAAGTGTATTAAACCCAAAAGGAAAAGTTATCATTTCTCATAAAATGGACATGCTTTTCACTCACTTCGGCCTATCTGGTCCTGCTGCTCTTCGCTGTAGCCAATTCGTTGTGAAAGCGATGAAAAAGTTTAAAACGAACACAGTGCACATGAGTATCGATGCATTGCCAGAAGAAAATAGTGAGCAACTGTTCCAGCGCATGCTGAAACAAATGAAAGAAGATCCGAAAAAAGGAATTAAAAACGTTTTAAAAGGCTATGTTCCTGAACGTTACTTCCTATTCTTATTAGAAAAAAATGAAATTGACGGTAGCGAACAAGCTGGACAAGTTTCTCATGAGAAGATTCGCGCACTTGTGAAAGACTTTAAAGAATTTACCGTCCATGTAAATGGTACGCAGTCAATTGAAAAAGCATTCGTTACTGGCGGAGGGGTATCCGTTAAAGAAATTAACCCGAAAGAAATGGCTTCAAAATTCACGAATGGTTTATACTTCTGCGGGGAAGTTCTTGATATTCACGGTTATACTGGCGGCTATAACATTACATCTGCCCTTGTTACTGGCCGAATTGCCGGAACAACAGCAGGACAAAATGCGAAAATGCAATACTAAAAAAAGAAACAGGGACTCCTGTTTCTTTTTTTAGTATGTTGAAATAGCAAAGCAGTACACGAAATTATATTGGCGATACTTTAAATATATCGACCGTTTCTTCAAAAATATCCCCTCCTCCTAACTTCCCATTGCTTTTTTGTTGCTTTATATACCTTAGTACCTTTATATTTTATATTGTTGAATATTCGAAAAAGGGTAAGGGGAAAACAAATGAGAAAAAAAGTCATGATGTCTTTAATGCTAATGACGTTTCTTTCTGCGGTAGAAGGAACGATTGTTAGTACAGCGATCCCTCGTATAACGAGTGATTTGTCAGGTGTCGAACTTGTTAGTTGGGTATATGCAATCTATATGCTTGCAACAGCTGTTTCGACTCCAATATACGGAAAGCTAGCTGATTTATTCGGCCGTAAAAAAGTTCTGCTCATCGGAGCAACAATCTTCTTAATCGGTTCTGCACTTTGCGGAGTCGTTACATCAATGGAACAATTAATCTTCTTCCGTGCTCTTCAAGGTATAGGGGCTGGTGCTGTTATGCCGATCACAATGACGATTATTGGAGACCTATATAGCGAAGCGAAAGACCGCGCGAAAGCACAAGGCTGGATGAGTGCAGTTTGGGGTGTATCTGGTGTTATTGGGCCGTTAGTAGGTGGATTTTTAGTTGATTCTCTTTCTTGGCGCTATATTTTCTTCTTAAACGTTCCTTTTGGAATTATCGCTTGCTTAATGTTTGCCACTTCTTATAAGGAATCTGTTAAGTCCGCCGCTAAGCAACATATCGACTATCTTGGTGCGACAGTTTTCTCATTAAGTACAATTGCTTTACTATACGCATTATTAACAGGTAGCAGTAAGCAAAACTGGGGAGACATTTCAATTATCGGCCTATTAATCTTTGCCGCTGTTTCATTCATTATTTTCTTATACATCGAGAAAAAGTCTCCGGAACCATTAATTCCGCTAGCACTTTTCTCTAACCGTACATTATCTACAATAAACATACTAACACTTATTGCTGGCGCAATGATTATTAGTATTACAGTGTATCTTCCAATTTGGAGCCAAGGTGTTTTAGGAAAAAATGCGACAGAGGCTGGACTCATTTTAATGCCGATTCCTGTTATGTGGACATTCGGTGCTATGTTCTCCGGCAACTTAGTTGGCAAGTTACAAACGAAACAAATTATTTTACTTGGAGCTAGCATTTTATCAGTTGCTACTTTCTTATTATTTACATTATCAACAGATTCACCATCATTCCTTATTTATGTTGCAGTCGGATTATTCGGCTTAGGAATGGGGCTTGTTACACCAATTTACATGGTAACAATTCAAGCAGCTGTACCCGCGAATACGCGCGGAACGGCAGTTGGTTTAAATACATTTATTAATACATTTAGTCAAACACTAGGAGCTGCAATCTTCGGAACGATCTTCAATACGATGATTCATGCACGTGGCATTAAAAACCTTGATCTTGTTTCTTCTGGGGGACATGGAGGGGCTACAGCAAACGTAGCAACTGAGTCACAATCCGCATTAGCATCAAGTGTACACGTCATTTATATGAGCACTTTCGTATTAGCGGTATTCACATTAATTATCGCTTGGATCCTATTAAAGCCAGCTAAACAAACAAGTGAACAATAAAAAAAGGATGACCAAAATGGTCATCCTTTTTGCATAAAATCTACTCTTCATTCTCCACAATATGTTTAAGCACGGACAATTTATTATCCCAAAATCGTTCATAGTACGAGAGCCACTGCTGTAATTCCTCTAATGGTTCTGGATGCAAACGATATATCTTCTCTCTTCCACTCTTTCTTCCACTCACTAAATTCGCTTCTGAAAGAATATGAAGGTGCTTTACAACTGCAGTACGGCTCATCGGAAAATGATCCGTTATTTTTGAAATTGGTAACTCTTTATCACTTAATAACCGTAACACTTCTCGGCGGGTTGGATCAGCAATTGCTTGAAACACATCATATTTCGCTGCTGACGAGGACACTTAACCTTCGACAACCTTTTTCAGTTTTTCATTTACAATCGCTACCCAGCCACCATTCATTCTATCGCGAATAATAGAGCTCTTCGCATTCGCTTTCGGAAGGATTTCATCAGGATGTTTCCAGCCGCCGTGAATTAACGTAAATTCTGTTTTATTATCTCCTAGGTCTTTCAAATTAAATGAAACAACCCAGCCATCTGTGTCCCATGAGAAAGATAAATAATTCGGCTCATCAATCTCTAACACTTTACATGGTGATGGTCCGAAAGGTGATTGCACATGAAACTCATGTCCTACCGCCAATTCGAAATCATTTGGCATAAACCATGACGCAATTCCTTCTGCAGTCGATACTACATTCCATACTTTTTGAATAGGCGCGTTAAAAACGATTGTTTGTTTAATATCATTTAATGTATTTTGTTGTTCCATTTTATATCTCCTTTATTCGGCATTAAAATATAACACCTTTTAGTTTCACATTAACAATATAACACCTTTTAGTTTCATGTCAAGAAAGACTCTTTTTCACTGTTGAGAAATTCTCAACATTTTTTCAACAGGACAAACACCCTCTCACCATTCCTTCATAATATACTCACAAAGGCAACAAAAAATAAAAACTTCTCTCAACATGAAACTCTATCACTCCTATTGAGAGAAGCGCCTAACTTATCTCATCTGTACTTCGTCTCTCCTCCTTCCCTCGGGGACAATACGCGAGATATGTAAAAATCAGAAGGAGTATGCCCGCCATTTGGGTAGGTAGTTATTTCTCTTCTCCTCAACATTTCCTTAGGAGCGAAATGACTACCGACCCACTTTTTTAAACAAAAATAAAAAGGAGATGAAAGCTATGTTCTATTGCATTAACTGTTCTGAAATTCACCATGAAAAACACCCGAATGATAAAGTTTTCAAAAACGGTTTTTATATTGATCCATTTTTAGGTGATCGTTATCACCTCGGTATGTGTACAGATGCCCAAAACCATGAAACAGGGGCGCCTCTTTTAGCGACAAAGAAATTAGGCACAACTCAATCTATTATGAACGTATTACCGACACATGTTGTCCCAACATAAAACATAAAAAAGAGCTGGCTCACCCAGCTCTTTTTTATGCTTTATAAACGATCATTGCTGAAAAACAATAAATTTGGTTTTCGTCATCGTTAATAGAAACACCGACTTGGTACTTAATATCTACAAAGTTACTATCATCAATTTTTTTCAAAAATACATTTACAGCGTCTTCTAAGTCTTTTTCATGACTTTCATCAAACACTTTCACACGAATCATGTTAACACCATCCTAGATCGCAGCCCTCCGCCGCTTGTTTATTGCCACGGTGCGTATCTATGATGCGATAAAACTTTCCATCTTCATATATATATCCGTCTTCTAACACATATTGTTTATCTTCAGTATAGACATAAAACTTACCTATCATAAACTTACTCGTATATAATTCCAAATAATCTTGCCTAAATTTAGCTACAACTTTATTTGTAATATCAATTCTAATTGTGCGCCCCACCTTCTCTCCCTCCCTTGCAAAGAACGGATTTAGGTATATTGTATTAGCGATTTTATATTTTATGCTTAAAAATAAGTGGATATGCCCTCTTTCTGCGCCTGTACTATTTTTCTAAAAAAATTCCCCCTATTTATTCAACTTATAAGAGCAAAAAAACGACTTTTATATATTGACTACATCATATCAGATGTGATAATATATAAAATTTGACATTTTTACCCTCGTATGTTATCATTAAAAGTGGTTACCACATATGGAGGTGGATGATTTGTTTCAAATTGGTGATAAAATCGTTTATCCAATGCACGGTGCAGGTATCATCGAAGCAATTGAAGAGAAAGAAATATTAGGCACTACGCGTCAATATTGTGTTATACGTATCATTAGTAAAGATATGCAAGTAATGCTTCCAATGAATCAATTACAAAAATCCGGTATACGTTACATCGTCGATAAAGGTACGTTAGATGGTATACTTCTTGAATTTCATCATGGGGAATCAGACCCCTCACTCTCTTGGAAACAAAGATATACAATGAATATGGAAAAAATGAAAAACGGCAAACTTCAAGCTAGTGCAGAAGTTGTTCGTGATTTACTTCGTCGCAATAAAGAAAGAGCATTAAATGCGAGCGAAAAACAAATGCTAGATAATGCGCGTAAAATGGTTATTAGTGAAGTTGCACTTGTACAGAATGTTTCAGAACATCAAGCAACAGAATTTCTTCAAGATACAATCAATCATTAATTTTAAAAATAGCCGACCGCTATTTTTTTTGCTTAAAAAAGGCCAAAGAGTTAAATCTCTTTGGCCTTTCATATTACCCACGCCCCGCTTGAAACGATGGGTATAAAGTCATTCCACCATCTGCAAATAACGTAATTCCGGTTACGTAACTTGCTTCTGCTGAAGCGAGCCACGTTGCTACTGCTGCGATTTCTTCAGGTTTTCCAATGTAACCCATCGGAATCATACTTTCTACGTCGTCACGTTTTTTCGGATCAGCAAATTTTTCAGCATTAATTGGCGTATTAATTGCACCAGGCCCAATATTATTTACTCGAATACCTTTTGGTGCATATTCTAACGCTAACGTTTCTGTCATAAGCTTAATCCCCCCCTTACTAGCCGCATAATGCACAAATAATGGCCACGGGATTTTCTCATGAACACTAGACATATTAATAACCGAACCTTTAATATCGTGTTCCACAAAATATTTAATCGCTTCACGACTTCCTAAAAAAGCACCTGTTAAATTTGTATGAATTACTTTATTCCAATCCTCTAACGGCATTTCATGCGATGGTACCGCATTTTCTATCCCTGCATTATTAATCATAACGTCGAGCGTACCAAATTCTTTAACAGCAGATTGAATGAGATTCACAACATCTGCCTCGGCCGTGACATCACCTTTTACAGCAATTGCTTCCCCGCCTACCTTTTTTATTTCTTCTAATACATCGTTCGCTTCTGACTCTCTTGAGCGATAGTTAATAACAACTTTCGCCTTTTCTTTAGCAAATCGTACTCCCATGGCTCTACCTAAACCAGTTGCTGATCCTGTAATAACGACGACTTTCCCTTCTAAATCACTATACATTTTAATACCCCCTTAACTTTTCGCAATCCCCAGCATAATTCCAGCTGCAATGATAAAAACGATACCGATAACAATCCCAATTAATTGACGCTTCGTTTTCTTTTCACCTAATATAAGAATCCCGCCAAGCGTCGAAATAATAATTCCCATTTGTGAAAGGGAAAAGCTTGTTGCGACCCCAACTCTTGGCTGCGAAATGAATAAAAACATATTTCCAGCTGCCCAAATCAATCCTGGAAGAATATTTCGAATCGCATATTTATTGAATGGATGATGTTTAAATGTGAGTAAAATCCCGCCTAATACCATACCGACCGCTTGTGGTAATAAAGCCGACCAACCGTTCACGTTAAATAACCGGATAACTACTACGTAAACTAAATAACCGACTGTTGAAATTAATAAAATAATAATTCCTTTTTTGAAATTTCCTGCTTGCTCTGCATTCTTCTCTTCTTTACTTTGAAGTGATGTTAAAATAACCCCGATAATAATACAAACGAGCGCCAAAACTCCAAGGACGACCGATATCGTCGTTGACCATTCATGAAACACGATAACCCCAAATAATGTCGTCGCGACTAATTGAAGCCCTGTTGAAATCGGCATCGTTCTAGAAACACCCATTAAATCAATACTTTTTAATTGATTCGCTTGACCAAGTGCCCAAAATAAGCCGGATACAATTCCAACTCCAATAACGGTCGGAGTTAATACCGGCTTCATAAAAATATAAACAACAATTGAGAAGATAAGTGCACCAAGCGTTGTACCGAGCGTTTGACTATACGGTCCCCCGCCCAGTTTCACGTTAAATAGCACAATACTCCCCCAAAATATAGCTGGTAAAATCGCTAAAAGTATATCCATCGCTCATTACCTTTCTCTACAAAATGTCATAGGTTACCGCTCTAAACCATTAGAGTGAGCTTTTATTTTTTCGTTTTTTCGTGCACAAATCTTTTCTACAATAGCACCAGAAACATTCTTTTCTCGCTCCACTTTCTTTATCTTTATGTGATCTAAATTGTCTTCCAAAGTAAGTGTAACTTTATCATTCGGCGGATTATGTGCCCCTTGAAATGTAAGAAATTGTATCGTAACTTCAAACCTAGGAACAAACTCATCTTTCTTGCCTAGACGCTTTATATTTGTAACTGAGTCACATTCATATTGATCTTCTGTCACTTGCCTTATAACCGAGTAATATCGATTCAGTAACGCACTTTCTAAAAGCTGTTCCGTCGATTCTTTTGCCAAAGAATTGCTTGGAGAAAAGAAAAAAACAGAACATATCATTGCAATCATTACACATATCTTTTTCATAACTTCCTCCTTTCCCTATAAGATAGTGTTCTCCAAAATGCCATAAAAAAACGACTTTCCCTATTTAGGAAAGTCGTTTTTTATAGCATAAATCCAATATTACCCACCACTCACTGGTGGTATTAGTGCAACTACATCACCAGTGTGTATCGTGTCATCTTCATTTGCGTACTCTTCATTAATCGCAACCATAATTGGCGCTGACACTGGTACATTATATTCTTTCGCAACAATATCTTTTAACTCTGCAACAGTAATATTTTCTTTCTCTATTTGTAATTCACTCGTTCCTGCTTCTTCTTGCAAGTTCGCAAATAACAATACTCGAATCATATTTATAACTCCTTCCCAGGCTCTCCTGCTGGATATGGTGTTTTTTCTAATTGGTCACCAATCCATGAGTCACCATCTTCCCAAAACTCCTTTTTCCAAATTGGAACAATTTGCTTAATACGCTCCATAATATATTCATTCGCTTCATAAGCCTCTTTGCGATGAGGCGTTGATACAGCAACAACAACCGCTATATCAGAAATTTGCAGCGTGCCGATGCGATGCGTAATCGTAACATGTGTACCGGGCCACTTCTCCTTCACTTCTGACCCAATTTTCTGTAGCATCTTTTCTGCCATCGTCTTATAAGCTACGTACTCTAAGTATAGTGTACGACGCCCTTTCGTAAACTCCCTAACTGTCCCGATAAATGTTGTAACAGCACCACATTCACGGCGAACTACTTTCTTTGTCACCTCTTCAATCGAGATTTCTGTATCAATTACTTCATAATACGTATTTATCATTTTGCACCCCTAGCCGTTTGTAAAAACCAGTCTATATACAATTTTTCTTCTGTTATATGAAATACTTTATATTCTTCTCGTACATTTGACGAAGCATCATACCACGTAATAACTGCCGCTATATTTTCTACTTTATGTAAAAGTTCAGCGTCTTCCGCAGAACGAAGTAACACTACTTTCGGATAGTTCTCAGCTTTATAGCCCTCTATTAAAATCGTATCTACTTCAAAAAATTCGTACAAGCGGATAATTTCTTGCAAGGACCATTCATCTCGCAAAGAGGACAAAGATAGTAATCCGGCACCTTCTACACTACTTACTACAGCACCAGCTTTTCTGTGTCTTTCACTATCTTTTTGCGCTACTTCAGGAAAGCCCCCGTGACCATGATGTTTAATTGTAGCAACCTTCATTTCTCTTTCAGTTAATGCATGCACCATCTTCTCTACAAGTGTTGTTTTCCCGCTATTTTGATACCCTACTATTTGTAAGATTGAAGAGGCTTTGTCCACGGCCAATCACTTCCCTCAGAGCATTCTAACAATAATACAGACACTTTCATTCCTGCTTCAAATCCTCTCGTTCCTCCAGGCAGCACGATAAAAGCATTTGCATCCGCAAGTGAAGAAACTGCACTCGATTTATCTAAACCGACTGGCATCGCTTGTAGTGCCCCATTAACAATACTCGCTTTTGCTCTTACAAAACGAGTAAACGGATTTGGTTTCGGGAAATCTTTTTGTAAAATAGCATCAGTTCTATATACGTGAGGCTCCTTCACATGCAAATACGTTTTCATAATTGGATGCACAAATAATTCGAAACCTACATAACAAGCTGACGGATTACCTGATAAACCAAAGAGTAGCTTTCCATCAACTTCAGCTACTGTCGTTACACTCCCCGGTCTCATCGCTATTTTATTAAAGAGTACATTCGCCTGTAACCTTTCATAAATAGCTGGCAAATAGTCGTAATCCCCTACTGAAACACCGCCCGTTGTAATTAAAATATCAACCTCATCCATCGCTGATTTAACAGCTGTAAAACATGCATCTAACTCATCGGCAAGTTGTCCATAGTAACGCACTTTTCCGCCAGCTTTCATAATTTGAGCGGCAATCATGTAAGAGTTACTATTTCTAATTTTTCCTGGTTCTAACGCCTCATGCACTTCTAGTAATTCGCTGCCCGTCGTTACAATACCGACAACAGGCTGTTTTACAACTTTCACAGTGCTATATCCAAACGTCGCTAATAATGCGGCAACACCTGGATTGATTACAAAACCTTTCTTAACGAGGACTTGATTTTGTTTTATATCTTCTCCTTTAAATGACACATTGTCACCGTTTTGGAAAGGACGTTTTAACTTCATATATGTACTTTCGTTCCTCTCGAATCCTTCCGTCAGTTCTAGCATTACGACTGCATTGCAATCTTCTGGAATAGCTGCTCCTGTCATAATACGAACCGCCTGAAAGGCCCCTACTTCTTCTGCAAAAACAGATCCTGCTCCGATCTCTCCTATTACTTCAAATTCAACTGGCTGCTCTTGACTCGCTTCCTTCGTATCTTCTGCTCGAATTGCGAAACCATCGTAAGGAGAACGATCAAAGTGAGGAACGTCGTGATCTGATACAACATCCTCCCCAAGAATCCTCCCGTAACTTTCTGTAATAGAAACTTCTTCTACTTCACCATACTTAGCGTATTTCATAACCCGCTCTACTGCCTCTGCAACTTGAATCGGGATTCGTTTTTCTACCATTGTTTCTCACCTCATATTTGCAAAATATCTAATCTCGATTACACTTTATATATTAAATAGCAATTACTTCAAGGAGGAATTCCATGTCTTCATTCACACATTTCAACGACCAAGGACGCGCTAAAATGGTTGATATAAGTGACAAAAAAATAACCGTTCGAACAGCAATAGCATGCTCTAGCATTCTCGTTACAAAAGAAATTTTTGATAAAATCTCTCACAATGAAATTGGTAAAGGTGACGTATTAGCTGTCGCACAAATCGCAGGTATTATGGCTGCAAAACGTACTTCTGATATTATCCCAATGTGCCATCCTTTATTATTAAAAGGTGTTGACGTCTCTTTCGATTGGAAACAGTCAGAAGAACAATATCGGCTACTTATTGAAGTAAAAGTTAAAACAGAAGGTAGTACCGGCGTTGAGATGGAAGCTTTAACAGCTGCTTCCGCTACCGCTCTTACTGTATATGACATGTGTAAAGCCGTTGATAAGGGTATGATTATTGGCGAAACGTACTTACTTGAAAAAACGGGCGGAAAAAATGGAGATTATATTAGAAATTCTTAATCCTACCTTTTCCATTTGAACCTAAAGGATTCCCCTTTAGGTTCAACCTATATATCTTGCATATAGTCGTTTCGCAACATTCATATCATTCGTACCATGAATAAACGCCCTGCCATCTGTAAATAAAACAAAACGATATTCTTCCACTGGAAATGATAATAAATACGGCGTTGCTTTTACATCCACACTTTTTTGTAAGCGCTTTTCAATTTCTTCTAAATTAAAACCCTGACGCACACCTGGACGAATTTGAACTGTATTTCGCCCACATAATACTTCTGTTTTCGTTTGTGCTTCAAATGTTAAACTCGGATATGTACGTAACTTTCCACAGGATAAACATGTATCCTTTTTCTGCCTATTCACTTTAAATGCCATCTGTTGATTATTCCAAAGATCAAATGATAGCATCGTTTCACGAAGTGCCTCAAAATCTTCTACTAATATTTTCAAGGCTTCCGTTATTTGATGTGCAACTACTAATTGCACTGCTGGCTGTATAATACCGGCCGTATCACATGTCGCTCCGCTCGCCGGATGTTCCATTAAACATCGAAAACACGGCGTTTTTCCTGGCAAGATTGTATAAGTTACTCCGTAACTTCCAACACATCCTCCGTATATCCATGGAACGTTATACATCTGGGATATATCATTAATAAGAAGGCGCGTTTCAAAATTGTCTGTCGCATCTAATATTAAATCTACATCTTTAATTAACTCTTCCATTTCTTGCACCGTTACATCAGTCACAGCCGGTACAATTTCTACTTCGGAATTAATTGCCTTTAAATGTTCTGCTGCCGCTATTGCTTTCGGTTTATAATGCTTCGCATCTTCTTCTGTATATAATTGTTGCCTTTGTAAATTACTCCATTCTACATAATCACGATCCGCAATTGTTATTTTTCCAACACCTGCTCTAACAATTGCTTCTGCATTCGCTGCTCCGAGTGCACCAGCACCGATAACGAGCACATGCTTCCCTCTTATTTTCCGTTGCCCTTCTTCCCCAACACCAGAAAATAACATTTGTCTTGAATATCGCTCTTGCATACGACATCCCCCTTTCTTATCCTCCTATATAAGACATTTCAATTTTCGGACGATTTTTCGCACTTTCTTCTGTCCGTTCATCTGAATATCGATCTTTTCTATTCACCCACACATCTTGTATAACGCTTAATAACTCATCATCCGAAAGATTTCCTCTAAGAAGTTTCCTTACATCTAATCCTTCTGTCGCAAATAAGCAAGTATAAAACTTTCCATCTGCTGAAATTCTCGCTCTCGTACAAGAGGAACAAAATGACTCAGAAACAGAAGTAATAAAACCGACTTCAACATTTGTTCCAACGTACTGATATCGCTTCGCAACTTCACCGAAATAATGCGCTTCAGCTGGCTCAAGCGGATACACTCTATGAATCATCTCGATCAATTCTCGCTTTGTAACCACTTGATCGAAATTCCATCCATTCGTACTACCAACATCCATAAACTCAATAAACCTAAGCGTGATTCCTTGCTCTTTAAAATACGCAGCCATTGGAAGTACTTGATGATCGTTCATCCCTTTTTTCACAACCATATTTACCTTTACTTCCAGCCCCGCCTCTTTCGCTGCTTTAATTCCCTTAATCACAGGTTTCGTATTAATATTTCGACCATTAATGTTCCTAAATATATCGTCATCTATTGCATCTAAACTAACATTTACTCTATGTAATCCAGCTTCTTTTAATGCCTTTGCTTGTTTCGTTAAATGAATAGCATTTGTCGTTAATCCTATATCTACTAATCCATCAATTTTCACAAGACGTGCAATAAGTTTTGTTAAATCTTTACGAAGCAGTGGTTCGCCACCAGTAATTCTAATTTTTCGTACACCGATGCTAACAAACACTTTTGCCAAACGCTCAATTTCATCAAACGTTAGTAAAAACTCATCTTTCAAAAAAGCATAATCAGGCCCAAATACTTCCGCTGGCATACAATATGTACATCTAAAATTGCAACGATCAATGACAGATATGCGTAAATCTTGAAGTGGGCGTCCAAAAAAGTCTTTAACCTTCTCCTGCATCGCCACCCTTCCTTTCTGCCAAATTTCTCTCTTTTCATTCTATTATAATATATTTTCGAACTGCGATGTTTTTGCTAAGGTGAATAAAGTGAAACTTTACTAACCAATTCGACTATCTACAAGTAACGAGATAAAAAAAACTTGAAACATAAAAGTTCCAAGGTTTTTTTGCTTATTAACTTAATCTAATAATAGTTAGAGTAGCTCCTGGCGTTGTTGTAGATAATGTAGCTATTGCAACTAATCCAAATAACTGCAGACTAATAGCAGCTCCAGCAGGCAAGTTAGCAATTATTGGTGCACTAAATGAACCAGTAGCCACTGCCGGGGAGTTTATCGTTCCCGCAAGCGGACTGCCATTTACAGTTATACGAGAACTTACAAGTAATCCTGCCGTTAAATTAATTGTATAGGCTATATAATAATTCCCTGCATTCGCAACTGTAAATACAGTATTTCCACCACTAACAGTTATTCCTGGTCCAATATTTTGATTGTTCGGTAATGGGATATTCGTACCGCCTAATAAAACGGAAATAGCAGTTCCTGATGTATTATTCGCAAATGCATATGTTGCAGTTGTACTAACTCCAGTCACCCCGGTCGCTCCAGTGGCTCCTGTTGCTCCAGCTCCTGTTGCTCCCGTTGGACCTTGAATTCCTTGTGGGCCTTGCGCTCCTGTTGGACCCGTGTCCCCGGTTGCTCCCGTTGGACCTTGTAAACCTTGCACACCTTGCGGACCAGTTGGACCTATTTCTCCTTGCACACCTTGTATTCCGGTTGGGCCTTGTGGACCAGTCGGACCTTGCACTCCTTGTATCCCTTGAATTCCCTGTGGGCCTTGTGCTCCGGTTGCACCTGTTGCCCCTTGTATCCCTTGTGGGCCTTGACCTCCTTGGATTCCTTGAGGACCGGTTGGACCTTGGATTCCTTGCGGGCCTTGAATTCCTTGCGGCCCTTGATCTCCCGTTGCTCCAGTTATACCTTGGATCCCTTGTGGACCTTGAACACCTTGCGGACCGGTTGGGCCTATGTCTCCTTGTACTCCTTGTATTCCTTGTGGACCCTGCAGCCCCGTTGCTCCTGTTGCACCAGTTACTCCAGTTGCTCCGGTCACACCCGTCGCCCCTGTTGCTCCCGTATCTCCTACTCCTCCCGTTACACCTGTCGCTCCTGTCGGACCAGGTAGTCCACCGGATGGACCTGTCACTCCCGTCGGACCTGATGGACCTGTTGGGCCAGTCGGTCCGGCTGGGCCTCCTGATGGACCCGTTACACCTGATGGACCCGTTACTCCAGTTGCCCCTGTTGTACCTTCCCCTGTCGCCCCTGTTGTACCCGTATCTCCAGTTACTCCTGTCGGCCCTTGAATTCCTTGTGGGCCTTGCACCCCTTGCGTACCCGTCGGTCCTTGAATTCCTTGGATTCCTTGAATTCCCTGTGAACCCATTGGACCTGTTGGACCTATATCCCCTTGAGTACCTTGCACTCCTTGCGGGCCCTCTGGACCTGTTGCTCCTATATTCCCTTGAACACCTTGAACTCCAGTTGCTCCTTGTGCTCCGGTTGCTCCTGTTATACCTTGAATCCCTTGTATTCCCTGAATTCCTTGTGGACCTTCTGGACCTGTTACTCCTATTGGTCCTTGAATTCCTTGGATTCCTTGTGGGCCCTCTGGACCTGTTGCTCCAGCTGGTCCTGGCACTCCTTGTATTCCTTGCGGACCCTGAAGTCCTTCTGGGCCTTCTGGGCCTGTTGGTCCTATATCACCCATTGGCCCTTGAATTCCTTGGACTCCTTGTGAGCCTGTGCCCCCGGTTGGACCAGGTACCCCTTGTATTCCTTGTGGGCCTTGATCTCCTGTTGCTCCTGTTATACCTTGAGGTCCTATGGCCCCTTGTATACCTTGCGGACCTTGATCTCCAGTTGCCCCCGTTATCCCTTGAATTCCCTGAACCCCTTGGATTCCTTGTTCACCAGTTACTCCTGTCGGACCTGGAATACCTTGAATACCTTGCGGACCTTCTGGACCCGTTGGTCCAATTGGCCCTTGAATACCTTGTATTCCTTGCAGGCCCTGTGCTCCTGTTTCTCCTGTACTTCCAGTCGGACCTGTATTTCCAGTCACTCCCGCACTTCCAGTTACTCCAGTATTTCCAGTCGCTCCCGTCGCACCTGTACTTCCACTCGGTCCACCTCCTGGCCCTGTCGCACCAGTTGCTCCAGTCGGACCTGGAGGTCCTCCAGATGGGCCAGTTATCCCTGTTGGACCTGTTATTCCAGTCGGACCACTAATCCCCTGACCAGTCGCTCCTGTTGCTCCCGTATTTCCACTCGGTCCTTGTGGGCCTTGTATCCCTTGAGCTCCTTGTATTCCTTGTGAACCTGTTGCACCCGGTACCCCTTGCACTCCTTGAATTCCTTGAGGTCCCTCTGGCCCGGTAGCTCCAATCGGCCCCTGTAATCCCTGTATCCCCTGTATACCTTGTGCCCCAGTCGCTCCGGTTGGACCAATTGGACCTTGTAGCCCTTGCACTCCTTGAGGTCCTGTCGCTCCTGTTTCTCCCTGTGGTCCCCTTAATCCTTGTGGTCCCTGCTGTCCTTCTGGTCCTGTTGCACCTATTTGTCCAGCTGATCCTTGAATCCCTTGCACTCCTTGCGGTCCTGTCGGTCCCATCTCTCCCACCGGACCTTGAAACCCTCTCGGTCCTTGAGGGCCAGTCGGACCTTGTGGACCTGTTGGACCTGTAATCCCTATACCCGTAAATCCAGTTGGAACAGGAGGGAAAGTAGGCCCAATAAGTTCTGGTGGAATTCTCAAATTAGAGTTTAACGAATGTTGTTTCCCTTTATTATCACGATTTTTCACACTTTCACCACCTACAAACCATCTTTTTCACACTAGATAAACCTCTTCTTCTTAATCTATTTACAAAAATAATCTCCAAGACTATTTTTTATTTTAAATAATAAAAACTCCCTTAATTCCTTAGGGGAGTCCAGCTGTTGAATCCATATTATCTGTATTAGGAACACTTTGTACTATATTTGATACATTTGCACCTTGATCCGTATTTGTTCCTGTTAGATTACTAGCAGGAGTACCTCTCGTATACGTTGTCGTCAC
Organism: Bacillus sp. SIMBA_074; assembly: GCF_046534555.1. Classification (NCBI taxonomy): domain Bacteria; kingdom Bacillati; phylum Bacillota; class Bacilli; order Caryophanales; family Bacillaceae; genus Bacillus; species Bacillus sp. SIMBA_074. The sequence continues at coordinate 34,257 of NZ_JAWRYM010000018.1, forward strand.
ACTATCTCCCGGTTGTAAACAAAGCTTCGTTTCAGTTCCTATTATCGTAACAACATCAATCCAAGTACAACCCATTGAACCACTATACGATTTCGAGGCAGTAAACGAAGTATCACTCAAATTATCACCCGTAAATATATTCCCAGTGTTATTAACGATAATAAACTCTTTTATATGTGCTGGCATACTTACACTCTACCTCTCCTTTACGAACCTAATGTACGTGTACTTGTTGCTAATGGCGGAAGGAATACTGATGTTCTAATCACCGCTTCTGGCTGCCTTTTCCCATTTAAAAAAATAGCCGCACTCGACCCTCCAGCACCCGCATATATTTTTGCCACAGCTAAAGGTGAGATATCATAACAGTCACCAACATTAACAGCTCCTGTATTATTTATAATTTTCACTTTACGCATGTTAATTCCCATTTACCTATCCCCCTTTTATCCCGCTATTTACGAGCAGTAAGACTCCCACCTCAAAATTTGGCTGGGACAAAGAAGTTAGGTGAGAGATCAACTGCCCGTAAACGCCCGATTGGTGAAGGCTAATAATCAGTGGGGGATGAACAAAACCCCTACTGATTAAAGTTTCACTTTATACACTGTATGCAAAAGAAAAAAACTTGAAACAAACACGTTTCAAGTTTTTGCAGCTACTTATTTAGTTTCGCCTTCATATTGAAGCATACCGCCAACCATATTCACTGTTTTAAATCCTTGCTCATTTAAATAATGGCATACATTTTCACTACGCATTCCCGAACGGCAAATAAAGATATATTCATTCTCTTTCTCAAAGAAATCTACTTTATTTGGAATATCGCCCATTTTAATATGTATAGCTTCCGGAATTTTCCCTGCCGCAACTTCTTCATCTTCCCTTACATCTACTAAAAATAATGTTTCTCCATTTTCTAAACGCTCTTGCACTTCTTCTGTAGTAATTGTTTTTACTTCTGTCATATGTAGTTCCTCCTTATATACAATAAAACCTTCAGTTTCTTCTTTAAACAATCATTTCTCATCAATTTTAGCATGCGAAGGAAGGAACGCAAAGAATGGAACATTTATTTCTCAATTTCCCCGCAAAACTTATTCTTTACAAACATAACTGGCGCATTGTATCCTCAATATACTTGTTTGATGAAAGGAGCCAGTTAAAATGACACTTTTTCTTTTCATTATGGGCATCATTTTCTTAGTTTTTGCAGTTATTGCTCTTAGTATGAAAAATAATAAAAAGATAAAATCCCCTCAAGAAATGTCATTCTTATTTCTATTACTTAGTATAGCTTTCTTCGGTTTATCAGTCGCTTCATATATTTTCCGTCTGCAAATCATGTAAAAAAAGGTGCCTACTATAAATCATGCACCTTTCCACATTAATTATTTCCTACACAAAACTAGATACTTTCCGATTTAAAAACTCGTAAACTTTCTTTTCAAATAAATGAACATCTAATGCCCCAGCCATATGCCCATTTATACTTTCTATCTCATACACTTCTGCATATTTCCCCTGTTTTTGCAAAATGTCTACCATTTTATAATTATAACGAGGTGGCTGAAGTAAATCTTGTTTACACGGAATCATGAGTACATTCGCTTCTATATTAGAAAGAGCCTCTTCTAAAGAAGAAAATCCATGCGCAATATCATGTAATAAGACTGCTTTCGCAGTGTACATCCACGAATTTGCATCTACTAAATCTATACTTTTGCATGTCACTTTATTAATCTCTTTCTCAAATGATGTTAATGCAGAAAATTCCTGATAAGGTGCCATTTCTATACTGTTCCGCGGGAATGCCATTTCATAAAAATGTTCATCAAACGCATTCATAAACATCATTCGATTTGCTAAATGAAGACCCTTCGTTGGCTGCTCTTCTCCATACTTTCCACCTTTCCAGTTTGGATCAAGCTGAATTGCTTCAATCGCATTTTGCGCTACATTTCCCGACGTTATAATTGGATTTTGTGGATTCGTAATAACTCCAATCACTCGCTCTACCATATGAGGATAGTGAACAGCCCATTGCTGCGCAATCATCCCACCTGCCGACGGTCCCATTACAGCATGTAATCTTGAAATCCCCATATCTTTTATTAACTCATATTGCATACGTGCTACATCTAAAAATGTGAAGACTGGAAAATCCATCGCATACTCAAAGCCAGTCACCGGATTTATCGATTTTGGTCCCGTTGTAATTACGTAGGGGTTCTTCACCTGTACATTACAAAGGTTATCGGTACATATAACGAAATATTTATTTGTATCAATTGCTTTCCCAGGTCCAATTAATCCATCCCACCAACCAGCTTCCTCATCATGCTCTGTATATTTTCCTGCCGCATGACTTGTTGCACTAAAATAGTGACAAACCAAAATCGCATTTGATCTTTCTCTATTTAAAGCACCATACGTCTCATACCCCATTTGAACAGGAATTCCCCTACCATTTTCAAACACAAATTCTTTTAAAACAAACTTCTCCTTTTTTACAATTTGCACAGACTCGCCTTCTTCCCGTCATTTTATGAACTGCTTACTAAAGGGTTTTTTCTATGCAAGCCAATCTCCTCTTTCTTTTCATAAATAAATGAATAATATACAAAATTAGCCACAAAATAGCACTATATTACACAATCAAAGAGGGCATACATATGATTTGGAATTGGTTACGCAAGAAAAAAAACTCAAATACAAAAGAGACAGCTGATTTGAAACAACAGTCTGATGATCAAAAGGAACATAACAAAGATAAGAATGACGAGCCAAAAAGTACGGAACAAACTGAGGATACTTCTCAAAACAAGCAGCAAAATTCTAAACAAGAGGATTCTTCTCAAGGTAAGCAGCAAAATTCTAAGCAAGATGATAATTCTCAAGACAAACAAGAAGATTCTTCTCAAAACAAGCAACAAAGTTCTAAACAAGATGATTCTTCTCAAAACAAACAACAAAATTCTAAACAAGAGGATTCTTCTCAAAACAAGCAGCAAAGTTCTAAACAAGATGATTCTTCTCAAAACAAACAACAAAATTCTAAGCAAGATGATTCTTCTCAAAACAAGCAGCAAAATTCTAAGCAAGATGATTCTTCTCAAAACAAACAACAAAATTCTAAACAAGAGGATTCTTCTCAAAACAAGCAGCAAAGTTCTAAACAAGAGGATTCTTCTCAAAACAAACAACAAAATTCTAAACAAGATGATTCTTCTCAAAACAAGCAGCAAAATTCTAAGCAAGAGGATTCTTCTCAAAACAAACAACAAAATTCTAAACAAGATGATTCTTCTCAAAACAAGCAGCAAAGTTCTAAACAAGATGATTCTTCTCAAAACAAACAACAAAATTCTAAACAAGATGATTCTTCTCAAAACAAGCAGCAAACCTCAGGAAGTAACAGCATTTATGACTTTAGCAAACCAGAAAATGACCATATTCATTCTCTACAAGATTTAATAGAGAAGCTGAAACAGTCTAGTGATTTTGTTAATTACCACACATCTGACGATGAAACGATGCCTTATTGGATTTCTTACTATCGCCCTTCACTTGATGGTGAGAAATTGCAAAAGTATTTAATGCCTACTCTAATGGAACGTCCTTGCGCTTCATTAGAAGAATTAAAAGAACATATTCCAATGAGCGGTATTACAATTACGAACGACTTACAAAAAATTGAGGACATGGTTTTAAAAGGACATGCAATTATTCAATTAAATCAGCAAGATCAAAAGTGTATGCTTGCAAATATTGCAATTGATACTTACCGGGCACCAAGCCCTCCATTAAATGAATCAACAGTTATCGGTCCGCAAGAAGGTTTTGTAGAAGCTATTGATACAAATATTAATTTAGTCCGTAAACGCCTTCCTGTTTTAGAGTTACAAACAAAAGAGATGATTATTGGAGAGTTTTCAAAAACAAAGGTTGTGATGATGTATTTAGACAACCTTGCAGAAAAAGATAATGTAGAGTTTCTAGAAGAATCATTACGTGCTCTCGAATACGATCAAATTAATGACAGTGCCTATATACAAGAGTTAATGGGTGAAAAATCGATTTTCCCGCTCTATATAAATACAGAGCGTACTGACAGAGTTACAAAGGCACTTATTGATGGCAAAATCGCTATTTTTGTTGATGGTTCTCCAAGTGTCCTTTTAACTCCTGTATCATATTTCGATTTTTTCATTTCACCAGAAGACTATAACGTTTCTTGGTTATACGCTACATTCTCAAGGATTTTAAGATTGCTCGCTGTTCTATTCTCAATTTGTGCAACTCCATTATACGTTGCAGTTTTGAATTATCATTATGAATTAGTTCCGAGTGACTTACTTGAAACATTGATTTTATCAAGGGCTCAAGTACCATTTCCACCTTTAATAGAAGCACTTTTCTTGGAACTTGCTATTGATTTATTAAGAGAAGCTGGCGCTCGATTACCTATGAAGGTCGGACAAACGCTCGGTATTGTAGGCGGTATTGTAATTGGGCAAGCATCTGTACAAGCTGGTTTAACGAGTAATATTTTATTAATTATCGTTGCCCTATCAGCACTCGCTTCCTTCATTACACCGATTTATAAAATGGGTAACGCTGTTCGATTACTACGTTTCCCATTTCTTGCATTTGCAGAAATAGGTGGGCTTTTCGGTATATCTCTTGGATTTATCTTTTTATTTACCCATTTGTTTAGACTTACTTCTTTACGTAAGCCGTACGCTCTCTTTTATCCAACGAGACAACAATCCTTTAAAGATTCTTGGATTCGTTTTCCATTAACAATGATTGATACACGAGATGTTCAAGCAAGACCGCAACACGTAAAGAAAGCAACTAATGGAATTTCTACGAAGCATACGTCAGATTTTGATGATTAAGAAATGAGGTGCATCGATGAGTAAAATTAAAGCAGAACACCAAATATCACCCGTCTTCGTTTTCTTTTTAATTCACGGTGCACAATTCGGTGCCGGCGTCCTTGGGTTTGCCCGTATTATTGCTAAGGCTGCTGGATATGACGGTTGGATAGGAGTCTTCATCACAGGAATCATCATTCATATTCTCCTATGGATGATGTATTTCTTGTTAAAAGAAACAAACGGAAATTTAATTGATTTACAGCGACAAACGTTTGGAAAATGGCTAGGAAACGGCATTAATCTCATCTTTATAGCCTATTTTTTAACCGTCAGCATTTCTGTCATTCGAACATACGTTGAAATTATTCAAGTGTGGATGTTTCCTACCGCTTCAACTTGGATGTTAACACTCTTCTTATGCTTAGTTAGCTATTACATTATCTCTTCTGGATTTCGTGTAATTACCGGCATTTGTGTCATCTCAGTTGGTGGTACATTGGGATATTTATTTCTTAGCCTATTCGTTTTGAAATACTCTCACTGGCCTAATTTACTCCCTATTTTCACACATTCTTTTTCAGATATTTTAAAAGCCGCCCAGCTGTCAATCTACAGTATGACAGGGTTTGAGATTTATCTTATGATTTATCCATTTGTGAAAAATCCTAAGCAATCTCATAAATTCGCTCAATACGGAGCACTATTTTCAAATCTTCTATATTTATTTAGTACCCTTTTAGCCTTTTCGTTTTTTAGTGAAAAACAATTATCAAAAACAATATGGTCACAACTTTCCATGACCCAAGTAATCCAACTTCCTTTCATAGAAAGGCTAGAGTACATTGCAATCTCAGCTTACGCTCTCGTTATTGTTACAAGCTCTATCCTTCCTTTATGGGCTGCGACAAGAGGAACACACGAAATATTTCGTGTAAAACAAAGAGGTGTTTTAATTACTTTTTTGCTCATTACCCTCATTGTTTCACAGCTTTTAACGAACAGACATGATATTAATGACTTTATTAGTAATGCATCAAGGGTTAGTTTTTGGCTTATTTACATATACATCCCAATTCTATTTATTATTGTGTGGGTGAAAAGAAAATGGAAAAAATCAAAAGTAAAAGTAAATTAATACTTATTTCTTGTATAACACTCTTCAGTCTAACTGGATGTTTACAAAAAAATATTATCGATGATGTACAACTTATTCAAGGAACTGTATTTGATGTAGCAAAGGATAATAAAGTAAAAGTGACATTCGTTTGTCCCATTCAGAAAAAAGGTAATAAAGTTCAAGTCTTCGAAGGAACTGCAAACGCGGTAAAACAAGTAAAAGCAGACACATCTTTAGAGTCTTCTCAACCATTTGCCAGCGGACAAATGCGGGTTGCTCTATTTACTACAAGAATTGCTAAAAAAGGATTATCAACTTCCTTTGACACGTTAATTCGTGATGTGAATATCGGGAACTCTATGTATGTCGGTTTATTAGAGGGAACAGGGCTAGACTTACTAAAAGGTAAATATACAACATCATCTAACGTTGCCATTTATATAAAGAAAATGTTAGACCATAATATGAAAACGGGTCCTTTACCTACTGACAATCTACATTTAGGAGCCTATCGATATTATCGTGAAGGTCAAGATTCCTATTTACCAATCCTCAAAAAAGATAAAGATAAAATAAAAATTACTGGCATCGGCCTTTTAAAAAAAGATAAATATGTTGGGAAAATTAATTATCATGATATGTTTGCCTTTAAAGGCTTATTGGAAAAACACCGATTAGATTCACATGAATTTAAAGCAAACTCCGGATACACAATCATTAATAACATTCGATCCGTCCCAACTTACCAAGTAAATATAAAAGACGGAAAACCATCATTTTTCATACACGTCAAACTAGAAGCTCGTATTCAAGAACTATCTAAACAGTTCAACTTAGACAATAAAAAGAATACACAAAAAATAGAAAAAACGATTGAAAAACAATTAGATGCAAAAGCTAATAAACTAATTAAACAGTTTAAATCTTTGAATGTAGATCCACTCGGCCTCGGTGCAAGGTATAAAGAACATTATCGTCCATTTAAATTAGAAGAGTGGAGAAAAATGTACAAAGATGTTCCCATTACAATAAAATACACAGTTAACATTACAAATTCTGGCGTAATTGAATGATAATGATTGAACTCCTCCCTCCGGCATGATACAACGGAGAGAGGAGTTTTTCATTACCAAATATAGAGAGAAAAGATATTTACGGGGGAGCTTATGTCCAAAAAATTAGTAAAGCCTATTTTAAACGGTATTTTATTTCTCGGCGTCTTTTTATTTGCTCATACATACTTAAAAAATGTTTCTTTCACACGTTATTTACTTGTAGTTATACCAATGCTACTCATCGGAATGTTTGGCATCGATCTTATTTTATCCGTTTTAATTAAGAAAGAAGAATAACGAGCGAACATCTTATTTCTCATAAGATGTTCTTTTTATTTAATAACTACCTTATGTTACAATAAAGTGAAACTTTAATCAGTGGGGATTTTGTCCATTCCCCACTGATTATTAGCCTTCACCAATCGGGCTTTTACGGGCAGTTATCTCCCACCTCGCTTCCTCGCATTTGCGACTTTTGAGGTGGGAGTCTTACTGCCCGTTAATGCGGGATAAAATTCGGCATAACGTAAGAAAGGATGAAACAACATGACAAACGAAAAAGGTTTAGATAAAGGATACGAACTTGTTGCAAAAATGCATGAAGAATTCGGACATCCTGTGACAAGTACTCCAACAAAACTAACAGAAGAGCGTGCAAAAATTCGTGCTAGCTTTATGCAAGAAGAGCTAGAAGAATTTCTAGAAGCAACAACTGTTGAAGATCAATACGATGCACTTATTGACCTTATTTACTTTGCATTCGGAACGTTTGCAGAAATGGGCGTACGTCCAGATAAAGGATTCGAAATTGTAAACAATGCTAACATGGCAAAACTATTCCCTGATGGAAAGCCTCGATTCCGCGAAGGCGATGGAAAAATTATGAAACCAGAAGGATGGCAAGCACCGGAACCACAACTTCGTGCGGAAATCGAACGTCAGCGCCAAGAAGCTGAAAAAAACTGCTAGGATTTCCTAGCAGTTTTTTATTATGTCCTTTTTTCTGCCACTCATTAATGACCCACGTGTCCCGCGTGTCCTGCTGCTCCACCAATGCTAGCTGCTCCGGCAGCTGCCCCGGCTCCTCCTGCTCCAATTCCACCTGTCCAAGGAGAAGATTGTTGCTGTTGATATTGTTGATATTGTTGGTGTTGCTGGTGTTGCTGGCCGTGTTGACCTTGATGATGGTGTTGACCTTGGTGATGGTGCTGACCTTGGTGATGGTGCTGACCTTGGTGATGGTGCTGGCCTTGGTGATGGTGTTGACCTTGGTGATGATGTTGGCCCTGGTGATGGTGTTGACCTTGATGAGTTTGATAAAGGACAGCCTGCGGGTGAATTTGATGATGACCTTGGTGATGTACTTGTTGCTGATGGTGGCCTTGGTGTTGATGATGGCCTTGGTGACCATGATGACCATGGTGTTGATGATGGCCTTGGTGACCATGATGACCATGGTGTTGATGATGGTCTTGGTGACCATGATGATGAGTTTGATAAAGGACAGCCTGCGGATGAATTTGATGATGACCATGATGATGTACTTGTTGTTGATGATGGCCATGATGCTGATGATGGCCGTGTTGTTGATGATGACCGTGATGGCCGTGATGCTCATGATGTACATGCTGACCGTGATGGCCGTGATGCTCATGATGCACATGATGACCGTGAACACCTTGAGGGAATCCGCCGATCCCACCTGCTACAACACCAACGCCAGGTACAGGAAATCCTGTTTGTACACCGCCAACGAAAGATGGGAATGTAGTTGGCATACCTACAGGAACTCCTCCTTGTGCACCTCCTACTAGTGCCGGAAATCCTGTTTGCGCTCCAGCTACTGACGTTGGAAATCCTGTTTGTACACCCGCCACTGACGTCGGAAATCCTCCAGCTGCTCCTCCCATCCAACTTGGGATTCCGCCATATCCGTGTTGACCATCTCCTCCCATGAACATCATTTGTCCATAACTATCCGATCCACCTCCGAAGAAGCCATGTGGTGCATTATTGTCCATCCCTTTCATTCCTTTCACCTCTTCTGTTCAATTTAACCTACCTTTTTTATCATATTTTCTATAGAAGAATAGGTGTTTGTCTATATGGGAATTCCGCGCCTTTTTCTTCGTTCTTCATTCATGATAAACTAAATTAACTGATTATTTTTTAAAAGGAGGCGTTTTCGTTGGAGAACGTAGCAAAAGCTTCCATCGACGATTTAGATTCAATCTTACATATAGATGTTGATGTAATCGGAGACGATAGTAGACGAGATTATATTAAACACGCTATTGATGAAGGAACCTGCATCATTGCAAAAGAGGACAATTCCATTTTTGGTTTTCTAACATACGATACAAATTTCTTTGGTTATACTTTCCTCTCATTAATCATTGTTTCGCCAACGAAAAGAAGACAAGGTCATGCAAGTTCATTAATCTCATATATGTTAAGGCATTCTCCTACTCAAAAAATATTTTCTTCAACGAACGAATCGAATACAAATATGCAAAAAGTTTTTAAAGCGAATGGATTTATGCGTAGTGGAATGATCGAAAACTTAGATGAAGATGATCCAGAGCTTATTTTTTACGCAAAAAAGCTCAGAGCATAAACGCTCTGAGCTTTTATTAATCATTAATTAGTTTGCAACAACGTTAACAAGTTTTCCAGGAACAACAATTACTTTACGAACTGTTTTCCCTTCAATTTGTTCTTTGATTTCCTCAAGTGCAAGTTGTTCCATTTCTTCTTTTGATGCGTCTTTACTCATTGTTAATTTTGCGCGAACTTTGCCCATAATTTGAACAACGATTTCAACTTCATCTTCTACAAGTTTAGACTCATCAAATGTTGGCCAGCTTGCATATGTGATTGTTTCATTGTATCCAAGCTTGCTCCATAGTTCTTCCCCGATGTGAGGTGCAACTGGTGCAATCATTTTTACGAAACCTTCTACATATTCTTTTGGAAGTGTTTCAGCTTTGTATGCATCGTTGATGAATACCATCATTTGAGAAATCGCTGTGTTGAAGCGAAGCTCTGCATAGTCTTCTGTTACTTTCTTCACTGTTTGGTGGTAAGCTTTTTCAAGATCTTTGTTTGGTGCATCAGTAATTTTCTCACTTAATTCACCGTTATCTTGAATGAATAGGCGCCATACGCGGTCTAGGAAACGACGAGCTCCGTCAAGACCATTTTCAGACCAAGCGATTGAAGCATCTAATGGTCCCATGAACATTTCGTATAGACGAAGTGTATCTGCACCGTGGCTTGCTACGATATCATCAGGATTTACAACGTTACCTTTTGATTTACTCATTTTCTCGTTGTTTTCACCTAAGATCATACCTTGGTTGAATAATTGTTGGAACGGTTCTTTCGTTGGAACTACACCGATATCATATAATACTTTATGCCAGAAACGAGCATATAGTAAGTGAAGTACAGCGTGCTCTGCTCCACCGATATAAATATCAACTGGAAGCCATTGTTTTACTTTTTCAGGGTCTACAAGTGCTTCGCTGTTGTTTGGATCGATGTAGCGTAGGTAGTACCAGCAGCTACCAGCCCATTGTGGCATTGTATTTGTTTCACGACGACCTTTTTTACCAGTTCCAGGATCAACAACATTTACCCACTCTTCAATGTTTGCAAGTGGTGATTCACCTGTACCTGAAGGACGAATATTCTCTGTTTTCGGAAGAACTAATGGTAATTCTTCTTCTTTCACAGCTGTCATTGTACCATCTTCCCAATGGATTACTGGAATTGGCTCACCCCAGTAACGTTGGCGACTAAATAACCAGTCACGTAGACGGTACGTTACTTTTTGATTTCCTGCGCTTGTTACTTCAAGCCACTCAATCATTTTTACAATTGCTTCTTCTTTATTTAAACCATCAAGGAATGCTGAGTTTACGTGCGCACCATCACCTGTATATGCTTCTTTCGAAATGTCTCCGCCTTTTACAACTTCCTTCATTGGAAGATTGAACGTTGATGCGAATTCATAGTCACGCTCATCGTGAGCTGGAACTGCCATTACAGCACCTGTTCCGTAAGTTGCAAGAACATAATCAGCGATCCAGATTGGTAATTTCTCACCGTTTACTGGGTTAACTGCGTAAGCACCAGTAAATACACCAGTTTTTTCTTTCGCAAGTTCTGTACGCTCTAAATCGCTCTTCATTTTAACAGAGTTAATGTAAGCTTCTACAGCTTCTTTTTGTTCTGGTATTGTAATGTTAGCAACAAGTGCATGCTCTGGAGCCAGTACACAGTAGCTTGCTCCAAATAGTGTATCAGGACGCGTTGTGAAAACTGTGAACTTCTCATCTGTACCGTCGATGTTGAAGTGTACTTCTGCACCTTCAGAACGACCGATCCAGTTACGTTGCATGTCTTTTAAGCTTTCTGGCCAATTAAGCTCATCTAGATCTTCTAATAGACGATCTCCGTAAGCTGTAATTTTTAACATCCACTGTCTCATCGGACGACGCTCAACTGGATGTCCACCGCGCTCACTCTTACCGTCAATGATTTCTTCGTTTGCAAGTACTGTACCAAGTGCTGGGCACCAGTTTACAGGTACTTCATCAACGTAAGCTAAACCTTTTTCAAATAGTTTTAGGAAGATCCATTGTGTCCACTTGTAGTAGGTTGGATCTGTTGTATTTACTTCACGATCCCAATCGTAAGAGAAGCCTAATGCTTTAATTTGATTACGGAACGTATTAATATTAAGCTCTGTAAATTCAGCCGGGCTGTTCCCAGTATCAAGTGCATATTGCTCTGCTGGAAGACCGAATGCATCCCATCCCATTGGATGAAGAACGTTATATCCTTGCATACGCTTCATACGAGATAAAATATCTGTCGCTGTATAACCTTCTGGATGACCTACGTGTAAGCCTGCACCTGATGGATATGGAAACATATCTAGTGCATAAAATTTTGGTTTTTCTGTTTCATCTGGCGTACGGAATGTTTTATTCTCTTCCCAATGCCCTTGCCACTTCTTCTCAATTTCTTGATGATTAAAGCTCATGAGATACCCTCCTTGAAATTCTATTTATTTTCACCGCCCAAAATACAAAAAACCTCTCATCCCTAGAAAGGGACGAGAGGTTATAGATTCCCGCGGTACCACCCTAAATTAATGTAATAAATACATTCGCTTAGATCCGTAACGTGGATTAACGGCAATTGCTACTAATGATTTCACAACTGCAACTCAAAGGCGAGTTCATAACGAAACGTGGATTGACTTGCACCGACCGTCAACTCTCTAAACCAGCTTCTATTACTACTACTCCTTCTCACTGTTATTACAAATATGAGTTAATGTGAACTACCCACCACTTAGTATCTCTTAAGAGCTTACTTGAAGCGAGGGCTTCTCGGTTAATCGTTACTCTTGCTAACTAACGAATTTGTCTTAGGACAGCCGAGCTAACTCCCTTGTTCCAAAGGATATTTTATTACTATTTATTTAAATATATTCTAAAACATGTTGCATGTTCCGTCAAACTAAACTGCAATTTTTTCTTCAACTGTTTCTTCTACTTTTACTCGTCTATCATAAATACTCGTTGCTATAAGCGCTACTACAAGCATTACCATGATCGCAATAAACAATACTTCCATATTGTATAAGTCAACAATCGCTCCGCCAACGACCGGTCCGAACATTTTCCCTACAGTCGCTGCGCTATTTACAACACCTTGATAAAATCCTAGCTTATCTTTCGGTGCAAGTATATTTGCGATGGTCGGAACTGCCGGCCATACGAATAATTCACCAATTGTTAATGTCACCATCGCAACGAGAAACATCGTAAATTGCTGCGCTTGGCTTAAAACAATAAACGACGCCGCAAAAATGACGATTCCAATCATAATTTGTTGTTTTAAAGAACGCTTCATCCAGCGAATTAACATACTAACAAGTGGCTGCGCACAAACAATCATCGCCCCGTTTATCGTCCATAATAAACTATAATGGCGGAGGCTAATATCTAATTCTCGCATATGAGTCGCAATTGCCCCTTGCCACTGTACGTATGTAACCCAGCATAAAGCATATGCTACACATACGATTAGAAGCGCTTTGAAGCCAGGTGTAAGTGACCAACCTTTTTTCATTTCGGCTTCTTTTTGTACCTCTTGCTCTTTTTTTGCTTCCATACCACGAAATCCAATAAACGCAATTAAGAAGAAAATAAAATATAAAATAAAGTTCGCTAAGAAAATATAATCAAAACGATAAGACGCAACTAATCCACCGCACGCTGTTCCAATCGCAATCCCAACGTTTTGTCCAACATACATTGCATTGAACGCTCGTCTCCCGCCTTCTGGCCAAACCGTACCGACCATCGCATACATCGATGGAAACACCATTCCAGAACCGAATCCGATTAATGCTAGCCACACAACATATAATGGCCAACCATGGAAAAATACAAGACCTAAAATCGATACAAGTGTAATGACAATCCCTACTAAAATTGATTTATAACCGCCCCATTTATCAAATAAAACACCGCCGAGCAAGTTTCCGATTACACCAGTAAGCGAGTTGATCATTAATACCATTCCGGCTACTGATAAAGATTTCCCTAAACTATCATGTAAGTAAATTGTATTAAAAGGCCATAAAAAAGAAGCACCCGTGACATTAATAATCATCCCAGCTACTAATAGCCATACTTTCCTTGGCATAGTCTCCCCTCCTATTCTCTTTTTTTCGTTCATATATATAACAGTAAAATTGTAGTCGTTTTTAAATAGGAAGGCAACTGATTAATAGTTGATGAAATTCAGATAATAGCACAAAGACGATTAGAATGTATTCTAATCGTCTTTGTAAAATATTAATCTATAAATAATGGAATCGTTCCCTCGCGAAAGGTTATCCAACTTCCTTTTTACGTTTTGTACTTTCTTTAGCACTCCATTTAAATATTTTGTCTAGTAGAGAGTATATTCTCCCAGACTCCTTCGTTAATAATGGCCCTAGCGACGCCAATATTAAAACATATAAAGCTGAGAATGGCTTAATCGTTGCCATTAAGCCACCCGCTATTCCGAGATTCGCGACAATAATGGAGAATTCCCCACGTGATATAAGTGTTAAACCGATATTCGTAGAAGCCTTATGCGATAACCCGGCTTTACGCCCTGCAATCATTCCAGCTGTAAAATTACCGATGAGAGTAATGAAAACTGCTCCTAATGCCAACCATACTGCTCCTCCAAGCGAAAACGGATCTATACTTAAACCGAAGCTGAAGAAAAATATAGCTCCAAAGAAATCACGAAACGGGACGACGAGATGCTCGATCCGGTCACTATGCTCTGTTTCTGAAAAGACGAGTCCTAACAATAAAGCCCCAATCGCTTCCGCAACATGAATTGTTTCTGAAAATCCTGCTACAAAGAATAAAATAGCGAATATTACGATAATAAAAATTTCGTTTGACGAAATATCTAATACTTTATTTAGAAACGGCGTAGCTTTTCTAGCGATTACAAAGAATAGTAGCATATACCCTACCGCGATTAACACCGATGTAAGAGCACCTACAAATGATGTTGCACCACCGAGTACTAACCCTGAAACGACTGATAAATATACAGCTAAAAAGATATCATCAAACATAATGATTCCTAATATTAATTCAGTCTCTTTATTACCAGATCTTCTTAAATCAACAATTACTTTTGCAACAATTGCACTCGATGAAATTGTAATGATTCCAGCAATAATTAACGTTTCTAATAAGGGGAAGCCCATAACATATCCATAAAGTAAACCTAATATGAAATTAAGCGATATATGAACACTACCCCCAAAAGCAATCGACTTTCCTGATTTAATTAATTTTTTTATTGAGAATTCTAAACCTAAATAGAATAAGAGGAATATGACGCCAACACGGCCGAGGAAGGAAATAACTTCTCCGCTTTCAATAAACCTTAAATCGATAAGTCCTAAATCTGGGGCATGAGGCCCCACTAACATACCGAGTATAATGAGAAACGGAATAATCGAGAACTTTAACTTCGCAGCGAGGATAGCTGCAAAAGCTACTAATACTAACGCAGTTCCAACTTCAAAAATTAAAGTATCCATCGATTAGGAATCACCTCCTGCTGAAAGCAATTCATTAATAATTCTTTTCACTTCATGTCTTTCACCCGACAATACGAGCATATCGCCAGCTTCAATAATAGAGTCTGGACCTGGATTAAAGAATTTCTTCATATTCTTTTTCAAAATAGCAATAATCGTTACGTTATATGTTTTTCTGACATGTAAGCTACCAATTGTTTGTTGTACTACTGGTGCATTATTCTCCACCTTAAACCATTCAATTGATAATCCTTCAAAAGCCATCTCAATTGTGTCTAGCGCTTGCGGCCTATATACCATTCCGCCTAATATAGCCGCAATTTGTCTCGCTTCAGAATCACGAAGAGAAATGCTTGAAATACTCTCATCGTGATCCGCATCAAAATGATACATTTCTCTTCGGCCATCATCATGAATAACGATAACCATTTTTTCATTACCTTTTGTTATCACTTCGAATTTACATCCAATGCCCGGTAGTTCACTCTCTCTAATATTCATATTTTCCGCCTCCTAAAGTTTTTAGTTACGGCTTTTACAAATCTACATCAATCTCTGTTTTAAACTTCTCATCTTTTGAGATTCCTAAATACTTGAGCGTCTCTGATGGAGTTGCGTGATGAAAATGCTTTTGCAATAGCGCAATCGCTATTCCTCTTTTGTACGCATGAAATCCAAATGTTTTTCGCATTGAATTCGTTCCAATCTTTCCAACAATTCCAACTGCTTCTGCAGCATTATGAATTACACGATACGCTTGTTGGCGCGTAATTGAATTTGGCGTTTTATTAGATTGAAATACATAGTTCTCTCTTTGAACATCAATAGATTGTACGTACTCTAAAAGTGCTTCTTTTACTTTTGTATTTAAATAAATATCTTGCTTAAATTTTTCATCTTTCACAGGAAGAGAATAAAATTCTTTAACAGTCCCGTCTTCATGTAATACATCTTCAAATTTCATGCTAAGTAGTTCTGTAATTTTCAATCCTGTGTTAATTCCAATAACAAATAAAAGATAATCTCGCTGCGAGTGCTCTTTTAAATATTTTTTCATAGCCTCAATTTGGTTTATATCTTTTAATGCCTCTACAACTTCCATACATGTATCTCCTCATCTTATGAACGGTAATTTTCTCATCATGTTGTCCATTTTACCTTATCACGCTATGAGATTTCCATGTATTATCCATTATTTTTCACAATATACTCATGTAGTTCTGACAATTTGTAATGTGGAAACTTGCGATTGTACAAATGCGTTGTGGTTAGAAAAGAAATGTGGGATAAAAGTTCAGCTTCTTTCTACAGATTGGATTCCTCCTTTCCTTATCCAGCTGCTTCTACTTTTATATTACGTTACTTATTCTCATAATATTATATATTTCAGTAACATCAAAGTGTTTTTTCTGAAAAAAATAAAAACCGAGCAGTTTCGCTCGGTTTTTTATTAATCTTCTTTCGGAAGAACAATTCCTTTATACAATTGAACTGTAATGAAGTAATAAATCGCATAAATGACTACAAAGATAACAATTGGTAACCAAATACGGAAGTATGGATCAACTAAAATAAACCCGAAAATATTCATACCAACTAATACGTGAGCGATACCCACAATTGCCGGGAATAAGAATACTAAGAATAACTCTTTATAAATTGATTTTGTTAATAATTCACGGCGCACACCGATTTTACGAAGCATTTGATAACGCGTAATATCTTTTGATGCACCAGAAAGAATTTTAAACATTAAGCAACTTGCCATCATCGCTAAGAAAGCAATTCCAAGGAAGAAGCCCATAAACACTGTTCCACTCGCAACGCCATAGAACATATCGTACGCCTGATATTTACTGCCCATTTGCTCAGCTTTTACATTTTTATATTTAACTAGCTGCAACTCGTCAAGTTTTTTCCATTCTTTTGTATATGCTACAAAATCATCTGTTTTTCCGATAAATGCTATACCTTCTTTACCATTTATCCCATCGTACATTTTTTGATCTACAATTTTAATTGCATGATCTGTATATAAGTAATATGGCTGGATTGCTCTGAATGCATCGTCCCATTCTGCTGGCATCTCTTTTACATTTTCATTTTTCTCTATGTTTGATCGTGAAATTACATCTACAGGAACTTCACCTGATATTTTTTTAACTTTACCGAAACCTTCTTTTCCTACTCCATCTTGAATAAGTGGGCGATTTTTATCTAAATCTTCTTTTACATAATAAACGTACTTATCATCTACTTTATATCGGTATTCAGCTTTATTTTTAAATGATATGCCGTCTAAAATTTTCTTTTCTTCAGCTGTTGGATTATGAACTACTGAATCATAAATCTCTAAACCATCAACCATTTTTATAACGTTATTTTTAAACGCCATACCACCTGAAATTGCACCGGCTCCAAGAGCAACTAACATCGCTACCGTAGCAAGCACCTTTGTTAAGCTATTAATACGGAAGTTTAATTGTGCGAATGTAAAAGCATTAAGCCCTTTTTCACTACGTTTTTTATTACTCTTTAACTTTTTAATAATAACCGGAAGAAGTGATCCAAATAGCATGTAAGTACCAGCTGTTGTTGTAATTAATGCTATTATAATTCCCATTTCTTTTAATTTTTCCATATAAATCATTGATGCATACCCAATGCCTAATAAAATAACGGCAAGGAATGCAACTACACCTGTCATTTTTCCTTTTACTGCAACACGTTCTGTTTGTGCATCTGCATGTACAAGTTGTAATACAGAAATACGTGATAACTTAATACTGTTCATCATTGCCGATAATACAAATAGTGCAAAGAAGAAAATACATGTAATAGTCATTGATGGGATATAAAATGCTTTATAGCCATCACCAGAAAATTCAAGCTGCTTCATTAATAATTGCCCAATACCCCCGGCAAGTCCTACACCAACTGCAATTCCAATCACAAGAGACGCAGCACCTAATACGATTGTTTCAATGAACATAAGTAATGTAACTTTATGCTTTTTCGCACCTAACATCATGTACATACCAAACTCTTTTTGGCGAAGAGATAATAAGAAAGAGTTTGCATATAAAATGTAGAAGAACGTTATAATTGCTAATAGAAATGAACCTGCTTGGAATACGAAGCCAATAGACTTAATGACAGAATTGGATTCGATAAACGCTTTATTCAGCGCTAACGTTTGAAACATATAAAAAATTGAAATAGACATAACAAGACCAACAAGTAAGACGATATAATCCTTTAGCTTACTTTTCAGCCCTGACATGGAAAGTTTAAATAACATGTCTGAACCTCCTTTCTTACGCTTTTTGTGTACCTAAATCTGCAAGCACATCTAAAATTTCTTTATAAAACTCTTCACGCGTACCACCGCGGTGAATTTCTTTATACAGCTCACCATCTTGAATGAATAAAATACGTTGACAGTAACTTGCACTGTACGGATCATGAGTAACCATCATAATAGATACGCCTTGTTCTTCATTTAAGTTTGTCATCGCATCAAGTAAACTTGCTGCATTTTTAGAATCAAGAGCTCCTGTCGGCTCGTCCCCTAAAATAATTGCTGGTTCATGTACTAGTGCGCGCGCTGCTGCTGAACGCTGCTTTTGTCCACCAGATACTTCAGATGGATACTTTTGAAGAATTTCTGTAATCCCTAGCATATCCGCTACTTTTTCTACTTTCGGTCCAATATTACGTGATGAAACACCTTGAAGGGAAAGTGGAAGTGCGATGTTTTCATAAATAGATAAGTTCTCTAATAAGTTAAAGTCTTGGAAGATAAATCCTAATTTTTGTGAACGGAAATCAGAAAGCTCACCTTGCTTCATTTTCGTAATATCCGTACCCGCAATTTCAACAACGCCGCCCGTTGCTTTATCAAGCGTTGAAATTACATTTAATAATGTCGTTTTACCAGAACCAGATGGCCCCATAATCCCAACAAACTCACCCTCTTGAATTGAGAATGACACACCCTTTAACGCGTATGATTGGTTCTCACCTTTTTTACCGTACACTTTTTGAACGTTTTTCACGTCTACAACTGGTTTCGTCATATATATCCTCCTACACTTGTTTTTCCATTACCTATTTTGCTCCTTTTGGAGGTGAACTGCTATTTATTAACATTACAATTACCTTACACTTTTGTAAGAAAAAAAACTGACCATGTAAGCTCAGTTTTTTATTACCCTTAGCAAATGAAATGCTATTGGCGATTTTCAAAATATATCGATTCACTGGCAATAGTAAAAGGCTGTTCCACTTGGAACAGCCCCTTCCTACTCTTATTTCTTTAAAGGTGTTACCGTCCAATACGTAATAACACGCCAAATCCATTCTAATGGACCCATTTTAAAGATTTTCATCCAAATTAAGCTAAACACAATTTGAATTGCGTAAATTGCAATACATACATATAACGTCTGCATGTACGTTAAGTTTCCTGCAAAGTTAAATACACTGCCTGCAATTAAAATCATTGCAGTTTGTCCGATATAATTTGTTAAAGCCATACGACCGTAGTATTTCAGCGGCGCTAACAATGTTTGAACTGTTTTTAGTTGAAGTAATAAAATTAATGCTCCAACATAGAAAGCTGAAATTACTGGTCCAACTGTAACACCAATTTTTAAAAATTGGCTTGCAGTATCCATTGTCCCATCCTCATTCATAAGTATCATATTTACAAATGGATTAGCAGGAACGTGCCCATATTGATACCATAAAGCTATCACACTTAAAACAAACATAACTCCTGTAAAAATAGCGACTTGCTTTATTTTCGCTGAAAGATTTTCAAATACTTTGTACTGTCCTGCAGCAAGACCTAATAAAATTAAACCTAATGGTAATAATTCCTTAGCTGCCATAATACTAAAAACTATCGTAAGAATAAGACCGATTACTAAATTTATTTGCTTCTTCACTTTATAAAATGGTAAAGTGACTAATCCACAAATTGCGTATAACGCTAGTGCTTCCCCAGGCTGAAACATTTGATGAATCAAACCAAAAATAAATAGTGCAACTAAGCGGCGTAAAAATAGAACATATCCATTCTTCCCTTTCGCAATTGCTCTTGTAATGAAGATATAGAATCCTACTCCAAATAAGAATGAAAAGATTGAGAAGAAACGACCTTCTACAAATAAGTATAGAAACCTTTGATAACTTGCATCCACTGTACTAGGATCTGGAACTTTAATATTAAGTAGTGCAAGAATATTTACTAAAATAATCCCCAGTAATGCGAAGCCACGAATGTAATCTAACTCATCAATTCGTTTGTTTGTAATATTGTTCCCCATAATACAACTCCTTGTCCAAAATTAAATCCTCCCTTACTCTACTGGAAAAAGACAATCGTAACTATCGGCAAACCTTACAGGAATCTTACATTATTGTCATATAATGAATTGAAGCTTTAATCAGTATTATTTTGCCCCTTGATTAGCCCGCACCAATCACGAGGCAAAATAAAACCAGGTCATAATGCGACCTGGTTTACTCTGATTGCTTTGATCTTTGAGGTTGTCCTTTTTTACTATTACGCTGTTTCACTTGAACAACTGGATCAAGTTCATTCGAAAACTCAGCGTTATGTCCGTTTTGCGTTTTTTGCTCTGGATTGTTTTGATCTGAACGTTTCGCCATTACATTCACTCCTTATTAGTGCGGTGTAATAATCATTTGATGTTGCAATTGGCGAATT
Organism: Bacillus sp. SIMBA_074; assembly: GCF_046534555.1. Classification (NCBI taxonomy): domain Bacteria; kingdom Bacillati; phylum Bacillota; class Bacilli; order Caryophanales; family Bacillaceae; genus Bacillus; species Bacillus sp. SIMBA_074. Next base: position 55,195 of record NZ_JAWRYM010000018.1, read on the forward strand.
GCCATACGTGCTCTATTTAACTGCTCACGCTGCTCATCATTCGCATGTTGCTGCATCGTTTGTAAGTCATTATATGCTTGTTCTAATTGCAACTGAGCATCCGAATACTCCATCGTATTGTAATGCTCCTGTCTCATGCCTTGGTCTAATTGTTCTTTCGCATATTCCACCGCTTGTTCTGCCTGTGTAATATACTCTTCAAGTGATTGACGCTCTGCCATAATTGTCCCTCCTTGCTTCAATTCCCCTTTAGTGTGTCCCTTCCATATGAACCTTATGAGTATGTTATAATGGATTTTGTTTCATTTTGACTCGTCTTAGGAGGGAAAATAATGAAGGTTCAAAACCCTTTTCCATATACAAATGACAATAAACGTTATCATACATGGAATTACCACTTACGAAATGAATTCGGTGAAAAAATCTTTAAAGTTTCATTAGATGCTGGCTTCGATTGCCCGAACCGTGACGGTACAGTCGCTTACGGCGGCTGCACGTTTTGTAGTGCTGCTGGATCTGGTGACTTCGCTGGCGATCGCCGCGATGATGTTATAACGCAATATCATGAAATGAAAGAAAAAATGCACTCAAAGTGGAAAGACGGAAAATGTATCGCTTATTTTCAGGCTTACACAAATACACATGCACCACTTGAAGTGTTAAAAGAAAAATTCGAACCACTTCTAGCAGAAAAAGACGTTGTCGGTCTTTCTATCGCAACTCGTCCGGATTGTTTACCAGACGATGTCGTTGAATATTTAGCGGACTTAAATAAACGCACATACCTTTGGGTTGAACTCGGACTACAAACTGTTCATGAACGTACTGCAAATCTTATTAATCGCGCTCACGATTATCCGTCTTACGTGGAAGGCGTAAATAAATTACGTAAGCATGGCATTAGAGTTTGCTCTCATATTATTAACGGTCTTCCACTTGAAGATTACGACATGATGATGGAAACAGCTCGTGAAGTAGCAAAGCTTGACGTACAAGGAATTAAAATTCATTTACTTCATTTATTAAAAGGAACGCCAATGGTGAAGCAATATGAAAAAGGACAATTAGAATTCCTTTCTCTTGAAGATTACGTAAGTCTCGTTGTTGACCAACTTGAAATGATTCCAGAAGACGTAATTGTGCACCGCATCACAGGTGACGGTCCACCTGATTTAATGATTGGCCCAATGTGGAGCTTAAATAAATGGGAAGTATTAAATTCCATCGATGCAGAATTTGTACGCCGCGGAAGCTGGCAAGGAAAATATGCAAATGAGGAGAAACAAAAATGAAATTAGAACGTGTATTACCGTTTGCTCGCTCGCTGCTGCAAACGGCAGTAAAAGAAGGCGATTACGCTGTAGATGCAACGCTCGGCAATGGGCATGACACTTGCTTCCTAGCTGAAATCGTTGGAGATAACGGAAAAGTATTTGGATTTGATATACAACAAGAAGCAATCGAAAGTTCTACTATCCACCTAAAAGAAAAAGAACTTTTCGAACGTACTGTTTTAGTTCACGATAGTCACGATACACTTTTATCCGTACTACCAGAAGAAGCAAAAGGAAAAGTAACAGGAGCAATATTCAACTTAGGTTACCTTCCTGGCGGTGACAAACATATCGTCACAAAACCGAACTCAACAATCTCGGCTATCGAACAATTATTAGAAGTAATGGCACCTGAAGGTATCATCGTCCTTGTCATTTACCACGGACATCCAGAAGGACAAGTAGAACGCGACGCTGTTCTCAAATTTGCAGAAGAGCTAGATCAAAAACAAGCTCACGTACTAAGATACGGTTTCATTAACCAACAAAACAACCCGCCATTTATTGTGGCGATTGAGAAGCGATAAATATATCAACGATTTTTCAATTATATCTATCGAAACTCCGGATATATCAACGATTTTGTCGATATATCAACGATTTTGTCGATATATCGACTTATCAACAAAATATAACAAAAAAGACGTGCACTCATTGCACGTCTTTTTCTTATCCTCCTATATAATGGATGTATTAAATATTAAAGGGGACTAAACAATGATCGGAATACTAGCAGGAATGGGGCCAAAATCAACTGGGCCATTCGTTGATACAGTTGTAGCAAAGTGCCAAACAATATACGGAGCAAAGCATGATATGAACTTTCCTCATATGATGATTTATTCTTGCCCAACACCATTTTACATGGATCGCCTTATTGATCACGAAGCAATGAAAAAAGCGATTATTGAAGGGGCACAAAAACTTGAAAGTACTGGCGTAGAATTTATCGCTATGCCGTGCAATACGGCGCATCTTTATTTTGAAGAATTACAGCATTCTCTGTCCATTCCGATTTTAAATATCGTCGATGAGACGTTACAAGCAATTCCTGAAAATACAAAAAGAGTTGCTCTTCTCGCAACAGAAGCGACAATTCAAGCTGGTATTTACCAAGATGGGGTTGCAAAACGTAATATAGAGTACATTCATCATGAAAAATGGCAGACAATGATTAATCAAATTATTACTTGTATTAAAAGCGGAGAAATTGAAGCAGCTCAAGAATTATGGAGCACGCTCGTTATACAGTTAAAAGATAAAGTAGATACTGCTATTATCGCATGTACTGATTTGAATGTTGTGGTGAGTGAGGATTTTGTGGATTCTGCTCAATGTCTTGCTGAGGCGATTGTTAGGATGTATCTATCAAATACTAAGAGATCCTCATAAAAATAGAAAACAGCCCTTTTGAAATGTGTTTTATGTTTGATGAAAATCCCAAAAACTTTTAACATTTTTCACAATTCCTTCAAAATATCCACACTTAATCTCGCTATATTAAAATGAGGAATCTATTCATATAGGGAAGGTTAGGGGAACTGAAAGTATGAAAGTAAATCGTTCGCTTCATTACATTTTTTGGCGTTGGCATTTTTATGCTGGGCTTTTTATTACGCCGCTTCTTATTACATTGTCACTGAGCGGAATTGGGTATTTATTTCGGGAAGAGGTTGAAGATTTCATCTATAAAGATTTATATTTTGGGAAGAGCGCCCAAACAGAGTCTATTTCGATGGCTGATTCGCTTTTCTTAACAGAGAAAAAATATCCACATTATAGTGTGGCGAAAATTAGTGAGTTTAATGGGGATTATAATACGAGGCTTACTATTGCAAATGAATATACTGGGCAACAAAAATATGTGTATTTAGATAGCAATAATCAAATTGTTGGAGATCAAAATGCAAGTGAAACGTTTGCCAATATAATGAGGGAATTACATAGTTCTCTTTTAGTTGGTGGTACTGTCGTTAACTACATTGTAGAGCTTGCGGCATGCTGGACAATCTTTTTAATTTTTACTGGGTTGTATATGAGTATACGCCAGTTCAAAAACACACCAGCATCCAATAAGCGAGAAAAAGCAAAACGACGTCATTCTATTATCGGTATTATATTTACAATTCCACTCATTCTGCTAGTCGCATCAGGTTTACCTTGGTCAGGATTTATGGGTAACCAAATTTATAAAATCGCAGCGTCGAATGAATCAATCGGATATCCGAAATTGTATATGGCACCACCTGAATCAAAGGTAAAAGAATTACCCTGGGCAACAAGAAAAGAAGCTCCTCCGGAATCAAACTCAAATGAACCAAAAGCCATTTCAATTGATGAGTTACAAAAAGGAATTGAAATAAAGAAGCCATATGTTATCTCACTACCGGCTGATCCGAAAGGTGTATTCACCGTTTCGAAATCAAGCGGTTCCGGTATTACGGGTATGCATGTCGCACCAAATGAAGAAATAACAGCTTATTTTGATCAATATAGCGGAAAACTTATTTCCAAAACGGACTATCGTGATTATGGATTATTTGCACAATGGTTCACTTACGGTATCCCGCTTCACGAAGGACATTTATTCGGATGGCCAAATAAAATATTATGCTTACTAACGACATTATCTTTATTACTTCTTATTTATTACGGAATAAAAATGTGGTTAGCAAGAAAGCCGAAAGGAAAATTAGCAGCACCGCCAAAACAAAGAGATAAAAAAAGCATAATCGTTTTCTTTATCATGATGGTTATACTAGGCGCTGTCATGCCTTTATTCGGACTATCTGTTCTAGTTATTTTCGCAATTGAACTTCTCATATATGTATTTGCAAAAATACGATCATAATAAAAAGAAAACCACTCTACAAGAGTGGTTTTCTTCATCACTGCGCCATTTTCTTTCGGTACATCTTCCCGTTCCAATAGAAGAATCGTGAAGTAAGCCCTCCGTATTTTACAATGCGCCGTGCCATTTTGTGCATATTCTTTTGTGCTGATACTTTTTGATCTGATAAATAAATACCAAGTAACCCTCGGCTTATGAGACGATGAAACTTCGCATGAGGTAAATCACCAATGCTCTTCTCTGCTTCTTCTACAAAATGTTTCATACGATCTAATATCGCTTGCTCGTTTTCATAATAACTACAGAAATTCAAATCCCCGCCTATACGGTCTTCTTCTTGATCGATGAAATAATCAAGTAAAATGTGAAGTCCTTGTACGTAAGGGAAGTATCCTTGTCTAATTTTCGCAATATCTTCATCATGTAATTCATCATGAAATGCATATGCTACAAGACAGAAGATTCCAAGTGTAGAACCGGCACATGCTGAAAATTCAAACCAACTCATCTCTGGTAAGTTTTCTTTATGTGCTTCAAACCATGTTTTTAAACGTGGTTCTCTTTCTTCTAACTTCACGTGTTTATGAATTTGCAAATCACAATAATAACAAGCAAGTTCATGAAGAATTGGAGCAATTTTATCATAATGCTTCGTTTTCTTTAAAACATCCTGACATGTTTCAACAAGCTCATCTAAATAACCACCATCATCTTGATCATCACGATAACGATAATAGTTACCGCCCCCTTCAACTTCAGGGCTTAATGCCATTACCATCGACTCATGAAGAGCCGCAAAGTCTTTCGGGTCAAGTGATGTACTACGATCACATAAATTATCTAAATAGTCGCTAATCGTTTGATAAGCTACGATAAAACGAATGCATTCCTCTCGGTGTTCATTTGCTAGTAGCGCTAAAATGCCACCGCCCTCGCAATGAAATGTTTTATTCTCAATACTTGCGATTGCCTGACTATGAAGCTCGTCATTCGGAATATGGTAGGCACGCTCTTTCCACATCGCTAGCTCATGGTGTACTACCGGAAACACATCACGGTATACTTTCGCCATGAGCGTTATGGGATTACTCGGTACGTTCACTTCTTCCTTCATCTCCTCTATTCAATGTACAAATAATTTACTTATTTGTTTCTATTATGTTATTGATGCGTATTTCAGTAAATGACTGAATATAATTCAAAATTTCATCACGCTCATACTCATTTAATAACTCATGATAACAATTCGGCCATTCTTTAAAAGCCTTATCACTTATTTTAACATTATCAAACCAAGTACGGACACGTGTTTTATCTACAAGTTTATCCTCACAAGCCTGCATTAGCAAGAGTGGAACGTCTGGAAAATCGCCTATTTTTTTATGCGCAATTTCGATAGACTTAATCAATTCACTATACCAACGTACTGATACTTTGCGCAAGAACAATGAATCATTCTCCATCGCATCTCTCACTTCATGATTACGAGTTGACATTTCCACTGTAAGATTCGTTGCAAATTGCAATTTTGGAGTAACAACATTTAATATTTTTGAGGCAGCTCGAAGCGGAGCAGAAGGTCCAGTTAATACACCTAAACATGGTGAACTTAAAATAATACCATCTACATCTTCTCTCTTCGTTTCTTGCATCATACGAATGACAATAAGACCACCCATACTATGACCAAATATAAAAATAGGTAATCGATACTTCCTTGCCTCTTTCACCCATAATTTAACTTCCTCTATGTATTCATCAAATGAATCAATATGTCCTCTATTTCTCGAAGTCGTTCCATGTGATGGAAGGTCTCCCATCACAACGTGGTAGCCGATATGATTCCACATTTCCGCTATAGCTTCGTAACGTCCGTGATATTCCATTGCGCCGTGCACGATAACGACTACAGCTTTCGCTTCCTCTGCTTCATAATTCCACATACGGACCTCCTCCATTTCACTCTTTCTCATAATTTGATACACTAAAACTAGTCTCTAGGAAAGGAAGGCTTTACATGATATACCCTTACAAAGAAAAAAATCCGAAAATTGCGAGTAGTGCTTTTATCGCTGACTATGTTACCATTACAGGCGATGTTTCCATTGGTGAGGAATCAAGTATTTGGTTTAATACAGTCATACGCGGCGATGTGTCACCAACAATCATTGGAGACCGAGTAAATGTACAAGACCAATGTACACTTCATCAAAGCCCGCAGTACCCTCTTATTTTAGAAAACGATGTTACAGTTGGGCATCAAGTTATTTTACATAGCTGTCATATTAAAAACGATGCTTTAATTGGAATGGGATCTATTATATTAGATGGTGCTGAAATTGGTGAAGGAGCCTTTATCGGTGCTGGTAGTCTCGTTTCACAAGGAAAGAAAATCCCTCCTAATACGTTAGCTTTCGGTCGCCCTGCGAAGGTCATTCGCGAATTAACAGAAGAAGACCGTAAAGATATGGAACGTATCCGCACACAATACGTTGAAAAAGGACAATATTATAAATCGTTACAAAAGTGATTTTATCGCTGCCATAAGACTGGCAGCTTTTTTTATGAAAAAATCTAACTTTTTCTTTACAAAACCTTATTATCCCCTCAATAAAATCTTATTAAAATAGAAGTTAATAACTCCATATATATGTAAATGAGGGAGGAAAAATCTCATGAAGGTCAGTGGACTATATAAAATAGAATGTTACATCTTCAAAGGAATTAATCGCTACTTTGATCAAAAAACATTAAACATCTTTTTCAGCAATATTACCCATATCGGTGGTGCAAGTTTTTCCATTTCACTTACCCTATTCTTTTTAATTTTCGCAACAGGGAATTTGCATCAAGCTGCAATTGCAACTGCTATTTCTTTAACAATTAGCCATATTCCTGTGCAAATATTAAAAAGATGGTATCCACGAAAACGCCCTTATTTAACAATTCAAGATGCGAAATATCCAGTACAGCCTTTAAAAGATCATTCTTTTCCATCCGGACATACAACGGCTGTTTTCTCTGTCCTCATTCCATTTATTTGCTATAATCCAAACTTGCTTGCTTTTCTATTACCGTTAGCATTATGCGTCGGTATTTCCCGTATTTATTTAGGGCTTCATTATCCGTCAGATGTATTTGTAGGCATGTGCCTTGGCACTTGCTCTGGCATCATCTCTTTTTATCAACTCATTCCACTCATGTAAAGGAGCGATATGATGAGAGTCGCCATATTTACCGATACATTTACACCACAAGTCAACGGTGTGGCGAAAACTTTGGAACGTTTAACTAAATATTTTCAAAAAGAAAATATCGCCTATTCTGTTTTCGCCCCTCAGCATACGGCAGAAGATAATTTCGTAGCGAATGTGAACAAAATGAGAAGTATCCCGTTAACAATATTATATCCAGAATGTCGCTTTGCCTTTCCTACTCCGCGCATTAAGCGGGAACTTCTTGCCTTTAAACCTGATATCATTCACATCGCTACGCCTTTCAATATGGGACTTTGTGGGTTATATTATGCCAAAAAGTTAAATATCCCAGTTGTCGGTTCTTATCATACTGATTTTGACGCCTATTTACGCTATTACAAAATCGAATTTCTCTCCAATATGCTATGGAACTATTTAAGGTGGTTTCATAGTCATATGCAAAAAAACTTTGTTCCTTCTCCTAAAACATTACATCAATTAAAGAAAAAAGGATTTCAACAGCTCTATATTTGGGGACGTGGTGTAGATTGTACTCTCTTTCATCCAACTTACAATAAAGACCTATTCCGAAAAAAATATAATATTACAGCGAAATATATTCTTTCCTACGTCGGGCGCCTTGCTCCTGAAAAAGATATCGATACTCTTCAAACACTTATTCAAACGACAAACAAAGAACGTGACGACATTCATTGGCTCATCGCTGGAGACGGGCCTCTAGCAACAAATTTGCGTGAAGCTGTTCCGAAAACAAATGTCACTTTTACTGGATATTTACAAGGCACGGATTTAGCTGAAGCATATGCTTGTTCTCATATGATGGTATTTCCATCAGCTACTGAAACGTTCGGAAATGTCGTACTTGAATCATTTGCATGCGGTACACCTGTCATCGGAGCAAATAGTGGCGGGGTTAAAAATATTATTACAGATGGAAAAACGGGAATTCTTTGTCCACCAAAAGATATAGATTCCTTTCTATCCTCCATCCATTCTTTATTGCAAAATGAAGATCAACTTATGCAAATGGGCATAGCAGCTTCGTCTTATGCTAAATCAAAAAGCTGGGATGAGATCCTTCGTGGCTTACTTGACCAATATGCAGAAGTCCTTCAGCACACTGCATCAGAATTACTCGCTTAAACAGAAAAACTCCCTTCCAAAAAACGAAGGGAGTTTATTACACAGTTATAAATTTTAGTTTAATAAATGATACATAAGGTGAAATATCATTTTATTCCTATATTCATTATAACAAAAAGATACATAACTAAACAGACTTGTAATAAAAACCCATAAAAATTAATATATGGTTATACAGTATTTTTTACTGTATGGTGATTTTAAGAAATCCCCTTAAAATCAACTTGCTCACATACCTTTATACAGCAATTGTTCTCCAATTTCTGTATATCAAAAAACCTTTCATTCATTTGAAAGGTCTTTTTGAGCCTGCACATATTCTTCTTTCGTATTCACATTTATAAACCAATCTACATTCGCTTGTACATCTTCACCAGCAATATATTTCACATTACATTGTGATAAAAGCTGGCCCATACTTCTTTTTTCTTCTTGAAGCAAAGCATAAATCTTTTCTTTCACGCGGTTATTATACGCTGCAAGTAACGGTTGTTTTCTTCCATTAATAATAGGGACAACAGCATCATATTCATCGCTCGTTTGCTCTAATAAAATGGTAATCCATTCATTTGAAACGTTCGGTGCATCACAAGGCATGATAATACACCAATCTGAATCTATGTATTCCATTCCTGACACTATTCCAGCAAGTGGCCCATTTCCTTTATAGTGCGACATATCTTCTATAACTGGAACTTGTACTAATTGCTCTACTCTCTCTTTTATATCAGTATGACTAATAACAACAACATCTTGCAAAATACTTTCCATTACTTGCACAATATGCTCAACAAAAGTAGTTCCCTTCCAAATCGCCAATGCTTTCGGCTCTCCAAAACGACTAGACTGTCCGCCAGCTAATACAATTCCTGCAATTTTCATTGACGATGCAGCTCAAATGTAATATGACCTAATTCCGGTAAAATTAACTTGTTCATCGCAAGACGAACCGCTCCGCTAGACCCTGGCATCGAAAAGACAACTTTACGCCCGATTGTACCACCGATTGCTCTACTTAACATCGCACTACTTCCGATATCTTCTAAGTAACTTATCATACGGAACAACTCACCAAATCCAACAATTTCTTTATCTAATAACACTGAAACTGCCTCAATCGTTACATCACGTTTCGTAATACCAGTTCCGCCATTCGTTAACACGACATCAACATCTTCCCTATGATAACCAGCTAACACAGCCTGCTGAATACTTTCTTTATCATCTTTCACAATTTCATAAGAGGTCACTGTATGTCCTGCCTCTTTTAACAATTCATGTAATAGCTGTCCGCTCTTATCCGTCTCTTCCGTACGTGTATCGGAAATCGTCACGATCTTGCAACGCACTTTTTTTGGAGCTTGTTTTTTATGTTCAGTTACGCTCATTTTTTATCTTTCCTTTCTTAAAGACTTTTCTTCATTTTATCATACATATCTTTACACAATTATGTATGAAGCCAACGATGCATCATGATACAATATAAGTATATACACCCACAAAAAGTAAAAAATTGTTTATACTCCTAGACTTCACATCATTAGCTACTCTTTAACTCCCCTTATATTTTCTACATAGTAGATTTTATTTTAAAACTTACATTATAAAATAATTTGGAGGTTCACACACTATGGAACTTTATAAAAAATTAACAACAACATTCATCCTCTTATTTGTTGCTTCCATCACTGTCGGTTTTCTCTAAAAGGAGCAATTCCATACGCCACATTAGTGAGTATTATATTCGCAACGCTATTTTTACTGAGCAGTGCTTTTTGCGCAGGAAAAGCACGCCAACTGAAAAGGTGACCGTCTATGTTCCGTAAGAAACCAATCCTTTGTAAATCATGTGAAAAGGAAATACAAACGTATGAAAAAGCATGGATTCATATGCCACTTCCGGCAAGTGGTATGACAAATATGAAAAAGTATATTGAGCTAGACGGAGAAGTTTATTGTAGTTCGTGCATCCAAGTAGTAAATAAAGTGAAACTTTAATCAGTGGGGGTTTTGTTCTTCCCCACTGATTATTAGCCCTCACCAATCAGGCTTTTACGGGCAGTTAGCCTCCTACCTAACTTTTTTGCTTTACAGCCGAATTTTGAGATGGGAGGCTTACTGCCCGTTAATGCGGGATAAAACCAAATAAAAAAAGCTTTGCGCACACAGCGCAAAGCTTTTTTTCATATATTATAGACCAGCTTGCTCTTTTAAAGTAGCTGCTTTGTCTGTACGTTCCCATGAAAGATCTACATCAGTACGTCCGAAATGGCCGTAAGCTGCTGTTTGTTTGTAAATTGGGCGACGTAAGTCTAGCATTTTAATAATACCAGCTGGGCGAAGATCGAAGTTGTTACGAACTAGTTCTACTAATACGTCTTCAGATACTTTACCAGTGCCTAATGTATCAACTGAAATTGATACTGGTTGTGCTACGCCAATTGCGTATGCAAGTTGTACTTCTGCTTTGTCAGCAAGACCAGCTGCTACGATGTTTTTCGCAACATAACGAGCTGCATATGCTGCAGAACGGTCAACTTTCGTTGCATCTTTACCAGAGAATGCACCACCGCCATGGCGAGCATATCCACCGTAAGTATCAACGATGATTTTACGTCCTGTTAAACCAGCATCACCTTGTGGTCCACCAATTACGAAGCGGCCAGTTGGGTTAATGAAGAATTTCGTTTCTACATCCATTAATTCTGCTGGAACTACAGCTTTAATTACGTGCTCTTTTAAATCGCGATCGATTTCTTCCCACGTAACATCTGGATGATGTTGTGTAGAAATTACAATTGTATCCACACGTACAGGTTTACCATTTTCATCATACTCAACTGTAACTTGCGTTTTTCCATCCGGACGTAAGTATGATAATGTGTCATCTTTACGTACTTCAGTTAAACGGCGAGCTAATTTGTGAGCAAGCGAGATTGGAAGTGGCATTAATTCTTGTGTTTCATTACATGCGAACCCAAACATTAAACCTTGGTCTCCCGCACCAATTGCCTCAATCTCAGCGTCAGTCATTTGACCTTCGCGTGCTTCTAGTGCTTGGTCAACACCCATAGCGATGTCAGCAGATTGCTCATCGATAGATGTTAAAACTGCACAAGTTTCTGCATCGAATCCGTATTTTGCGCGTGTGTAACCAATGCCTTGAATTGTTTCACGAACGATTTTTGGAATATCTACGTAAGTAGAAGTCGTAATTTCCCCCGCTACCAATACTAAACCAGTTGTTACAGTTGTTTCACAAGCTACACGTGCATTTGCGTCCTTTGCTAAGATCGCATCTAAAATTGAATCAGAAATTTGGTCACAAATTTTATCTGGATGTCCTTCAGTTACAGACTCAGATGTGAACAGATGACGTTTTTTTGTCATGTGGTAAACCTCCCTACAGTAATTGTATATATTGTACGGAACTCATCCTTAATTTGCCACAAACTGCGACATACATTTATTCTCCCACACAAGCATACAGAAAAACCTTTCCTACTTAACATAGAGGAAAGGTTTAATTTGCTACTTGCATACTGCTTTTTGCCCTTTGCTCTTATCGTTCGAGACCGTTAGCCTCGCACAGGTTTTAGCACCTATTCACCTGTATTTACCACTACAAGTGAGGTTGCTGGGCTTCATCGGGCCTGTCCCTCCGCCAGCTCGGGATAAGAGAGTATCCGTCCCAACCTATACTAAAGAAATGATATTCATTTGTCAATTAATATTCACATTTTCCTGAAAGTTTTTCTCAATACCCATAGAATGAAATATTAATAGGGAAATGATACATTCACACAAACAAAAATAAATAAATAGTATACATTATTTATATAATTGTGTTATACTATTGATGGGGATTACGAGAAATATTTCATTAAATGAAAAGGATGGTATATAAATATGAGTACTGTGAATGTCCAAATTGGTTTACATGAATTATTGAACGGAAGCAATGCACAGATTCAATTAAGTGTTCCGCAATTAGTGGAAAAAGTATTAATGCGAAACGAAGGGAAATTAACTTCTACTGGTGCCGTTTCTGCTTCAACAGGAAAATACACAGGACGTTCTCCTAAGGATAAATTTATTGTGAAGGAAGCATCGGTTGCTGACAAAATTGCTTGGGGAGCCGTGAACCAACCGATCTCTGAAGAACATTTTAATAAATTATATATAAAAGTTTTAGAATACTTAAAAGAAAAAGAAGAGTTATTCATCTTCAAAGGATTTGCTGGCGCTGATCGCAACTATCGCCTACCAATTCAAGTTGTTAACGAATATGCATGGCATAATTTGTTCGTACATCAATTATTTATTCGTCCAAATGAAGAAGAATTAGCAAATCACGAATCAGAGTTCACAATTGTTTCTGCACCAAACTTCAAAGCAGATCCAGCAATTGACGGTACAAATTCTGAAGCATTCATTATGGTTTCATTCGAAAAACGTATCGTACTAATCGGTGGTACAGAATACGCTGGAGAAATGAAAAAATCAATCTTCTCTATTATGAACTTCTTACTACCTGAACAAGACATTCTTTCTATGCACTGCTCTTCAAACGTAGGCGAAGAAGGCGACGTAGCACTATTCTTCGGTTTATCTGGAACAGGCAAAACAACATTATCTGCTGATCCAAACCGTAAATTAATCGGTGACGATGAGCACGGTTGGTCTGATAACGGCGTATTCAATATTGAAGGCGGTTGCTATGCAAAATGTGTAAACCTTTCTCATGAGAAAGAACCACAAATCTTCGATGCAATCAAATTTGGTTCAGTTTTAGAAAACGTTGTCATTGATGGTCAAACACGCATCGCTGACTATAACGATACTACTTTAACAGAAAATACACGTGCTGCATACCCTATGCATGCGATTGACAATATCGTACTGCCAAGTGTTGCAGGACATCCAAATACAATTATTTTCTTAACTGCTGATGCATCTGGCGTATTGCCTCCAATCAGTAAGTTATCAAAAGAGCAAGCTATGTACCATTTCTTAAGCGGTTACACTAGTAAGCTAGCAGGAACAGAGCGCGGTGTTACATCTCCGCAAGCTACATTCTCTACTTGCTTCGGTTCACCGTTCTTACCGCTTGATGCATCTCGTTATGCTGAAATGCTTGGTGAAAAAATCGAGAAACATGATGCGAAAGTATTCTTAGTAAACACTGGCTGGACTGGTGGCGAATACGGTGTTGGTAAACGTATGAACTTAGGTTACACTCGTGCAATGATTCAAGCAGCACTAAGCGGTGAACTTGCTAAAGCTGAAACTGCAAAACACGACATCTTTGGCCTTGAAGTACCTCGTCATGTTCCAGGTGTACCTGATGAAGTATTAATGCCTGAACAAACTTGGGCTGATAAAGATGCTTACAAAGCGAAAGCAATTGAGCTTGCAAACGAATTTAAAGAAAACTTCAAAAAATTCGATAGCGTTTCTGAAGCTATTATTAACTTAGGCGGTCCAATCGCTTAATTACAAATTTTCTGTTGGAATAACCCTTTTACTCATATGAATAAGTGTCGTGTAACCGTAAAGTTCCGCGTACTCACCGACAAAACCCAATGCGGCTTAACGGTTACACACACTTACATAAAAAAGAAGCTTACGTTAAAAACGTAAGCTTCTTTCTATATCTTATATAAAGTGAAACTTTAATCTCTTCATCTATTGCATACCACTACCTATGAACTTACAGAAAATTCATTTTATAACCATTCGTTTGTAGTTTCCTATGATATAATTTACATATAAAGGAAAGGGTGAGGCCCATGAAAAATTTTTCTCGTACAGGAAAAATTTTATTCAGTTATGGAGCGATTCAAATGTTTTGGGGACTTGTGATGCTTAACGTTAATTTATTTGAGCATACAAGTGAAACGATAAAATACATTATTCTAATTACCGGAATAGTTTGTTGTATTGTATCCAACTTTTTTAAAGAACCTAAAAGTCATACTACTAAGTGATTTCATATTAACTTATTGGAAGCGGAAACCTATATTTTATACAAAGTTACGCTTCCTGTTGTACTATCCATCGCCGGATCCCTTATTCCAGAGTAAGCCAATTTTTGATTTAAATAACCAGATTTTCATATGTACAAATTACGGCTTCGAACATATAAATTATATTCCTGCTCACTACCTTGCTCTGGTTTCACACCGCATGGGGCTAAAAAAGGCTCTGACCGCTTCTATCCCCCGCCGGATCCTCTATTCCATCTAAAAAGAGGCTTTTCATCTGTTCATCTTTTTATCTTTTTAGCTCTTCGTTAATTCTTCCTCATCCTTCATACTATAATACCCTAAATTAATAACGATTAAGAAATAACCACCCAGAATACCTACTGCAAATGCCCACATTACCATATGATGCTCAATTTCGTACATAATAATAGCACCCAAAATTGCAGCTGCAAAGCGATTAAACATACCAAGCGTCGGCGCTTTCGTCTTCTTTACTATACTATCTCCAAGCTTTTCGATACGCCTTCCTAAAATCCAAACACAATACATGCTTACAATAAGTCCAATTCCTGCACCTAGAAAATGTGCTGAAAACGGTGTTAACATCCAGCCTAATAACAGAATACCTAGTAGATAATACGATTGAATTTTAAACGACCTTAATGACATACTAATCATATTGTACTCCCCTTCAATAGTTTTTATCTATCCAACAAAAGCTATATAACTCATTTCTTTCGAGTCTATGCTACTTAAAATTCATTTCACTCAAATTTAAAAAACATAAACAGTATGTTTATGTTTTTTAAATGCTTTTAGGAAATAATATTATACAAGATTTCTAATATAGAATCCCTCATAAATGTGACGTTTTTCAAAACATTTTCGTCCAATTATGAAAAAATTGATATCAATCTATGAACATACGGATATGATGTAATAAGCACATAAATAAAGGGGGCGTCTAATGATTTATTTTTTAATGGCTCTCATTCATCTCATTGTTCCTGCACTTATTGGACTTTCATTATATTGGTACACGAAAAAACATAGTATTTTCTATGCTGTCCTCGGTGTTCTTCTTCCAGGTATTATTCTTATTACACTCTTCCGTATTCCATTTTTAAACTTAATTCCACTTATTACTGCTATCTTGTTTCTCATCTTCTTACCAAAAATAAAAAAATAGGAAAGCAGATCATAGATGATCTGTTTTCCTATTTTGATATAGGTTCTTGCACGATAGAATTAGCTTCTACTTTCTCTGATTTCACAAACCATAGACCGAAGAAAATGATAATTCCACCGATAATTTGTTGTAACGATACATATTCATTTGCCCATACTGCAGCAAATAAGACAGCAACGAGCGGCGTAATATACATATATACCATCGTATGTGATGCTCCAATTTTTTGAACACCAATATACCACATCACTAAACCGAATACAGTCACGAAGAAAATAGAATACAGCAAGGCAAACCATGTCATCCCTTGTGTAATGTGAAATGGCATTACAAATACATGTGGACCACTTAACAATAAGAGCGGAACCGCTCCAACTAATGTCGACCATGCAGTAACACGTAATGCTGAGTATTTTTTAATAAGCGGCCCTGCTAATACAGGATAAAGTCCCCAACATATTGATGTAATCAGTCCAATCCCATTTCCGTAGAAAGAACTAGCGAGTGAATGCCCCGCTACTAAAACTAATGTAGCACCAAAAAAGGCAATCATGGAACCAACTAACTTTCGAGAAGAAAATTTTTCTTGTTTCAAGAAAATCGAAAATAAAGTTGTAAAAATAGGTGAAATAGAAATGAGTAAAGAGGCATTTGTAGCCGATGTATATTGTACCGTTTCCATGAATAGCGTTTGATACAGTACAATACCTACCGTGCTAACAATGATTAATCTTGGTATATCTTTTCGCTCCATATAAAGTGACTTTTCAATAAAGAACGTAAGTAATAATAATAGTGGTGCTGCTGCCATCATTCGAACTGCAGTAAACTCAATCGCTGTAAATTCTAAAAGTCCATATTTCGCAATCGTATAGTTAATCCCCCAGATAATAACGACACTTAAAATTAATAACTCAATTCCCCATCTTTTCATGCGCAATCCCCTCCGCAAAGAGAATTATACAGAAAATTCAATTAGATGTACATTTCATTATGTGAAAAAATCCATAAGAAAAAGGAGCATATTATATACTCCCTCTCTCTTCATTATACTCGAACATGTAACTTCATATTCGGGTTATAAAACTGGCTTGGGCTCTTCAACTGAAAAGTCCCTCCAACTTCATGCCAATCAACTGTTAACTTATCATCCATAAATACAAGCTTTGTGCGATCTGCAATAAAGTTTAGTATACTCGATTCAACATCTACATCGCGCTCATCTTTCTCTGAAACGGCTACTAAATCAATAATCCCGCTCATGACACAACCGCAACCTTCATTATCATAAAATAACTTTATATATTTAGCTTCACTTGGAATCGTATCCATAATCTTTTTATATGCTGCTTCTGTTACAGTAACGTACATGCGTGAATCTACACCCTCTCTTCTCGTATCATTTATATATTGTACCACCATTTTTCTTAAAACTTATATACAGAAAATTAAGACTACTATACAATGTATTTGATAAAGGAGGTTGTATCACTGATGTTCAAACTACAACGATATCTCATTTTCTTAGGTCTATTAGGTAGCTTTTTTATTTCTAGCGGAATGGTATTACAACATATACTTCCCTATTCTCCTTCTATTGGCTGGATTCTAGGTTTTATTTGTTTCCTATCCGCTTCTTATTTTTCCATAAAAAAACAAAAACAACTAACAAAGTAAGAACTATCTTAAGGAGGATTACCAAACATGCCAGCCTTAAAAGAAATAGAACAATCACTTAATCATTTATTCCAAATTGAAAAATTATGATCAAATCCAATTTCCATGGCAACAATTTTTCGAAGCAAATTTTGTGGAGCTATTTAACGGTCTTATGATACGAGGTGCTGAAAATGTAAATACAGTATTTTTAGCTGTCTTCCCAACAGATGATGTTCTTGAAAAATTCATTGCACCATCCACTCGTGATGGAATGCGGTGATCCACTCGGAAAATCAGGGCGAGGATTTATTCCAATTCCATCAAAATATTTGCAGGCGATAAAAGAAAGGGGAAATCACTCTCAAGAAAGTGATTTCCCCTTTTTAAAATATCCCACTATAATTAAATCGGCAACATAATCTCAACAGTCGTTCCAACTCCAACTTCACTTTCAAAGTTCAATTTACCGTGGTGATCTTTAATAATTTTTTCCGTAACTACTAATCCTAAGCCTGTTCCAGTTTCTTTCGTTGTGTAAAAAGCTTCATTTAGCTTCGGAATTTTATCTTTCGGAATGCCGCATCCCTCATCTATAATTTGAACAATGATCACATCTTCCACTATAACTTTTACAGTAATAGTTCCGCCAACTGACATTGCTTCAATCGCATTTTTTATTAAATTAAAAAATACTTGTTTCAATCGTTTCTCCTCACATGTAATTGATGGTATATCTTTACTATAAATAGCATGCATTTTTATCCCTTGTTCTAAAGCTGGCTTTTCCATAACCCTGATAACATAAGAGATGATTTCTTTAATATTATGCGTTTCGGATTCTACCGATTTAGATTTCTCAAACCCATTTAGTTCTGTAGCAATTGTATGAATTCGCTCTACTTCCTGTCTCATAATTTCACTATAAATTTTATCTTCTGGATATTTTTTCGCTTGCTTATTCACAAGTTTTTTCAATTTTTCTAACGGTCTTCTAATCTTATCGCCAATTACTGTCGCCATTTTTCCAACCATTGCTAATTTCTCTACATTTCGTATTTCTTTATCCATCATTTCAAGTGTACGAACGTAAGATTGGAATCTTAAAAATATAATCCAACATATAATAACAAACACGCTATATAATGCTATTGGGATAAGAACAATAAAGGATTGAACAACGAATCCCATAAGTGCATATTTTCCAACAATAGTTCCGGCAACTAACCAAAAGTACCTCTTATTCACAAATATCGGTGCAAATAAAATAAAGAATCCTTCTACTATATTCCCGCCATCAAATTCCGCATCACTTCCGTAATAAATAATGAAGTTATTAATAAAATCCAATATATTATAGCCAATTAAAATAATATACTTCACAATATACGGCTTTTTCCATTTCATAAAATAAAGTCCTATAAAGAATAATCCAACCATCAAACTATATAGCCATAAACCTAATCCTTCTCCAAAAGCATCTGCTAGTTTTTGATTTTTATCTGATAAAAGGACAATAGCTTTTTCAGCAAAATCATACGCAAAAAATATAACGAAGAATAAGCTTAAAAATATTATTAATGCCTTTATCTCTTCTTTTTCAAATATATTGCCTTTTTCCATATGATAACTCCTTTAACAACACCTCTTAATCTTGTGTCACATTGCGCTCACATTTTTTCGGGAGCAGTATTTCTACTCTCGTTCCTTTCTTTACTTCACTAGAAATGTGTAATTCTCCAAGATGATCTGTCACAATTCGCTCTGCTACCGTAAGACCTAATCCAATTCTATCTTGCTTCGTTGTATAAAAAGCATCCTTAACTCGTCCTAAATTATCCTTTTTTATCCCAAAACCACTATCTACTATACTTACTATTACATAATCTCTTTTTTTATTTTCAACTTGTATTTTTAATGTTCCGCCATGTTCCATTGCCTCTAAAGCATTTTTAATAACATACAAAAATACTCCTTTTAATTTGCGTTTATCACATTCAATTTCACTTCTATTTTGCTCTTCATTAAAGGTGCAATTTATATTTAACTCGTTCATTTTTCCGCGCATGTTTTCTACCGCTTGTACTAAAACATCACTTACAATGTGTTTTTCATAAACAGAAGGTTTACATGTAGCAACCTCCATTAATTTACTAATCATATTATTCATATTTTCGATTTCAAGAATCATTTGTTCATATGTTGCATCTTTTTCGTGTTTCTCTTTTTGTAATTGCGTAAACCCTTTTAATGAAGCAAGTGGGTTTTTAATTTCATGTCCGACTGTCGCTGCCATTTTTCCGATAACCGCCAATTTTTGTGACTGACTTGCCTCTGCAATACGTCCTTTTACTGCTGAAAGATATTGTAAAAATCGATTTAAAATAATAAATGATACGAAAAGTAACACCATATTTATAACAAGAGACATAAACAGGTTAAGTTCTCCAAATACAAATAGGTATATCATATATTTCCCTATAAGGAATGGCGCTAAGACAAATAAATATCTTTTACTCAAAAAGATCGGTACGAAGAAAATGAAAATATATTCAATTACATTCCCTTCATCAAATGCTATTGTATTATGAAAAGCATACCATCCAATATTAAAAGTCTCTGCGATCATGTATGCAAATAAATATGTATATTTAACTAAATATGCTTTTTCTCTCTCAAATAAGTAAACACTAATACCTAATATAGCCATAATATATGCAAGCTTCCATATCCCTTTATGCCAATTTGCTAAAGGCATTGTATCTTCTAATATAATCGCGTATGCAACCTCGTATACAATTAAAATAACATGTATTACCCATAAGAAAATCTTAGCGTTTTTCTTTTCTTCTTTAGCTGATAGAAAACTCTCTTCCACTTCAACACCCCTTCAAAAGAATACCATTTATTATAATAAATGATTTTCATAGACAAACAAAGATAAATTGAACAAATGAGGAAAATCAATCCATAGATAATAGACTTCCCCACACCATATGTAAGCATAAAAACCATGAACAATAATACGTATAATATGGGAGGTGCTTTATATGGACGGTCGTGAAAATAAGAAGATAGAACAGTTACAATCCTTTACGAAAAACAATGAAGGAAAAGAGATGACAACGAATACGGGTGTCAAAATTTCAAATGATGAAAACTCTTTAACCGCCGGCGATCGTGGTCCTACACTTTTAGAAGATTTCCTGATGCGAGAAAAACTCGCTCATTTTGACCGTGAACGAATTCCTGAAAGAGTCGTTCATGCCCGCGGTTACGGAGCTCATGGTGTTTTTGAGCTATATGATTCTTTAGAAGACTTAACAATGGCTCATTTTTTACAAGACCCATCTAAAAAGACACCTATTTTTATTCGTTTTTCTGAAGTTGCTGGATCAAAAGGTGCAAATGAAACGAACCGAGATGTACGAGGATTCGCTGTTAAGTTTTATACAGAGGAAGGAAATTTCGATTTAGTGGGTAATAACATTCCGATTTTCTTCATTCAAGATGGTATTAAATTTCCGGATCTTATTCATGCTCTTAAACCAGAGCCACATAATGAGATTCCCCAAGGACAAACAGCACACGATACTTTTTGGGACTTTATCGCCAATAATCAAGAATCAGCTGCGATGATGATGTGGATTATGTCGGATCGCGCAATTCCGAGAAGTTTTCGAATGATGCAAGGGTTCGGCGTTCATACATTTCGTTTAGTTAATAAACATGGGAAGTCACGATTCGTAAAATTCCACTGGAAGCCAAAGCTTGGCGTTCACTCGTTAATTTGGGATGAAGCTCAAAAACTAGGCGGCGCTGATCCAGATTATCATCGCCGTGATTTATGGGAAAATATTAATGCCGGAAACTACCCTGAGTACGAACTTGGCGTTCAAATTTTAGAAGAAGAGGATGAATTTAAATACGATTTCGATATATTAGATGCAACAAAAATTTGGCCGGAAGAAGACTTCCCTGTTAAGATCATCGGAAAAATGACGTTAAACCGAAACGTTGATAACGTATTTGCGGAAACAGAACAAGTCGCACTGCACCCTGGAAGCATCGTCCGCGGTATCGATTTTACAAATGATCCTCTCTTACAAGGTAGACTCTTTTCTTATACAGATACACAATTAGCCCGCGTCGGTACAAACTATCAAGAGTTACCGATTAATCGTCCGGTATGTCCTTTTCATAACAATCAAAGAGATGGTGCGTCTAAATATATAATTGATAAAGGAAAAGTCGCTTACCATAATAACTCTTTAGCTAATAACTCTCCCTTTACTGTACCTGGTACGAAAGGCGGTTTCGTTACATATCCTTCTACTGTTTCTGGACATAAAACAAGAGAGACAGCCGCTAGTTTTAAAGACCATTTCTCACAAGCCCGTTTATTTTGGAATAGTATGAGCCACGTCGAAAAAATCCATATTATGCAGGCCTTTTCCTTTGAATTAGGAAAAGTAAAAAGTAAATCAGTTCGCCAACAAGTCGTAGGTATGATTGGTCATATAAGTACAGAATTAGCTACTTTAGTAGCTGAAGCAGTCGGGGCAACAGTGGCAAATGTTCAAGAATCAAATGTTACAAAATCCTCACCAGCACTAAGTATGGAACATACAACATTCAGCCCAAATACATTACGAGTAGGCGTCATTGTCGCAAATGGATATGACGGTCAAAACGCACAATATATTATAAATCAATTCAAACAAGCCGGTCTTCAGCCCGTTATTATTTCCGAACGATTAGGTTTTGTGCAAGGCTCTCAAAATGGACAGTGGGAAGTGAATGATACTTTCTTAACAGGATCACCACTTCTTTATGATGGGCTACTTCTTATTGGCGGAAATATTAATGATCATTTTCTTAACAAGGCAAGTTCATTCGTCGTAGAATCGTATAATCACTTTAAGCCAATTGGAGCTTTCCAAAATGGAACTACTATTGTTCAATCTTTAAACATCGAAGGAAAACCTGGCGTTATAACAGAACAAAATCCTACCTTACTTGCGAATGAATTTATTCAGGCAATGACAAAACAGCGATTTTGGGAAAGAGCCTATTAAAATGCATGAGGAGGATACGTCATGTTCGTTACAGTGGAAAAAGATGTACACATTTTTGTGCAAGATATGAACCCAGGTCCTGACAGTAAAACTGTTTTCTTTGTACACGGCTGGCCTTTAAATCACCAAATGTTTCAATATCAATTCAATGTTTTACCACAGCACGGGTTTCGCTGCGTCGCTATGGACATTCGCGGAAACGGGCAATCTGATAAACCATGGACTGGTTACACTTATGATCGTTTAGCTGATGATATCGCAATTGTATTAGAAGCACTTCAAATAGAAAATGCTACGTTAGTCGGCTTCTCAGTCGGTGGCGCTCTCTCTATTCGGTATATGTCACGATATAATGGGCGTCGTATTTCCAAACTTGCATTAGTGGATGCTGTCTCTCCTTCTTTCGTGAAAAACCAAGAATCCCCTTACGGCGTACCGAAAGAACAAGCAGATGCTCTGATTGCTCAAATGTATGCAAATTTGCCTAAATTTCTTAATGATGTATCTTTATCATTTTTTAATAGAAACTTAGGAGCTGCCACGTTAGAATGGTTTTCTTATCTCGGTATGCAGTCCGCTTCTTATGCTCTCATCAAAATTTTGCAAGCTGCTGCAAACGAAGACGTAACGAAGGACTTAAGTAAAATTAATGTCCCAACAAAAATATTCCACGGCGTGCACGACCAACTCATCCCTTATAAAAGTGCTGAGCTAACAAAAGAGCGAATTAAAAACTCTGAACTATATCCTCTTACAAATAGTGGCCACGGCTCTCCAATCGATCAAGCGGATGAATTAAATAAGGAACTGATAAAATTTTTAAATTCATAGTTCCTTTACAGTAAAAAAAGAATTTGCCCTTACGGCAAATTCTTTTTTCTTAACTACCTTTTGCACGAGCAAATTCCACATATGACTTATTCTTCTCTTCCATTAAAAATAAAACGATAATGCGGAAAAAATGAAGAGTTGGAACAATAGTCATACAAAGAATAGATAAAAAATAAACACGCTCATCGTTAAACGCTTAAATACTAACAACTCGAAATCCTGTTTGTTTATAAATCCACACAACAAATAACTGTAAACTAAAAATTAATAATAAATCTAGAACTGATTCTATTAAAATTAAACAAATTGTCCAATTATATATTAGATGAAAAATTCACACACTTCTCACAAATCAATTATTAAAACGACTCTATTTTAATTTATACTAAATGTACAAGTAATACTCCCTAAACCTAGCTTGTCTGGTTATCCCGTTAAATACTATGAAAAAAGAACTTGTATCGTATACAAGTTCTTTTTTGTCGCCTATTTAAATAATATATCCTTACTATATTGCTTTCCGATGAGTAAGTCATATTGAATAAACTCATATTGCTTTAACATTTCTTTTTGTTTTTCTGTTAAACTTTTTATTGCTTCTCCGTCTTTTCCTATCTTCAATTCATCACGAAGTACGGGAATTTCTTCATATAACTTCGATAAAAATTGATAGAACGGTACCTTATTTAATCCAGCATAATCAAAGACAAGATTTGAAAAATAGATTGGACTTACTAAACCTAAATTGTCATTTGGCATATCAAAATTTGCATACATTAATAACGGCGTTTGCGCCATCGCTAATCGTTCACTTGGCGTTTTTTCATTTGTTATATAACCAGTCTCTTTATAAAGAGATTTATTTGTTCCTAGTGATGGGAGATGGTCCCCAAAGAATACTAATAATGTAGGTCTATCTAAATTATCTAGCTCCTCTATTAAATATTGAAGAGCTTCATCTGAACGTCTTAACCCTTCTGTATAAGTCTCTAATTCAGCCTTCGACTCTTCATTTTCTAATCCACTAATCTCTATTTGATTTTCACCAAATCTTCCTTCTGTAAATGGAAAATGATTTTGCATCGTAACTGCATGAACAAACGTAGGTTTCTTTTGCTTCTCTAATTCAGCTATTATCTCTTTACTCATAGATAAATCGCTAATATAATCTCCATCAACTTCTACATTTTCCATCGTATCTTGTGCATTAAACTTATCAAACCCTAACACTTTATATACATCATCCCGTTTAAAGAATGAGCGACCGAACGAATGAATTGCACTTGTATAATACCCTTCTTTTTTCAAAGCTCGAGGAATTGATGGAATTTCTTTCTTATTTGTAACAACTTGCTGATACGGTATAGATCCTGGTTTTAACAAACTCATTGAATAACTCGTTAATACCTCAAATTCAACGTTCGCAGTATTTCCTCCAAATGCAGGAGAAATAGTTTGTCCACCAGGAAAACTTTCTATATAATGATGCAAATTAGGTAAAGGATCTTCACTAAAGGACAGGTTCGTTAACTTCGTTGGATCCCAAAACGATTCACTCATTACAAAAATAATATTCGGTTTCTCTTTTTGCTTCTGCGCCCCTATATTGCTACTATATTGTTTCTTTATATCGTTTGCTATTTGAAGCATATTTTCTTTTGAATAATCTTTCGGCTTTTCAATGACTGTCGTATCTAAATTACTTATAAATCCTAGCACAAAACCATTTGAAGCATAATTTTCATTTTGATCCCACAAAACGAACTCTATACCCGACTTTTGAAACAATTTATTCATAAACGTATTCGTAAAATTACCATACACATATAAAACAACAACAGATCCTACTATAAATAGAACTCGTACGCCTACATGAACTTTTACATTTTGAATATACTTCCTCACATACATACCCGCCAAAATACAGACAACAACACTTACAATAACGAGAAGAATATAACCCCAACTAAAATAATCCATCACCATTGGTATAACAGATTGCATATGTCCAATCTGTGTAAAATCAGAAGGATATAGTGGGTCTCCCCTAAAAACAATTTTGAAGTGATTTACAATAGCCAAAATGATTAGCAAAATGCTTGTCAAAATAGTACTCAAAAAAACTTTCCCAAGCACGTTATACACCAAAACATATATCGCATAAATTACAATTAAACTAAATATAAACTGTGCGTTATAATTGTAAATCCAATTCAGTGTATTTACGAGATTCATATTATTTTGCGTGAAAATAAAAAGCAAAGTAACCACATGCGCTACTAAAAACATTCTAATATAAATCCTAATAATACGTTTAAATTTATTAACAATATCTTTATTCAAATGCGCAACATACAATAGTACAATCCACATCAAAATTGTCATTATACTTAATACAATTTTTTGATTTAACATATCTTTCATCGTATCTAAACTAAAATATTTTAAAATCAAGAAAAGTGTGGGTACAACATATAAGGTTACTAAACCACTTAAAACCGCTGAAATTAATATACTTCTTCTTGGCTGATGAAATGAATAATTATCCCTCAATTCACTCCCTCTTTTCTGTTTATTAATTTCACCCCGCACCGTATAAACAGTTTCTATTAAGATAACATACTTCATGCATTTCGTCTTCACACTGGATTCTACTATAACTGTAGTTTCTTAATTCTCCCTTAACAAACAGTTAAATTTTGAAATACCAACTATTCATTCTTAAAAAACTAAATTCCTTCATTCCACTTTATGATATAATAACTATGTTTTGGAAAACCTTAATACTATTAGGGTTTTATCATGAAAATACGAAAGTAATAATAAAAAAGGAGATGCTCATTTTTGCTAAATAAGTTTAAAAATCTACCTAAAGCGGTATATGCGATTTTGGCGCTTTCTTTCCTACTGCACGTTTTTTGTCTAGTAAAACAGCCAGGATTAGATGGAGAGTTAGTCAAAGTAACATATGGTGCAAATGATGCCTTTAACTATTCGTTAACAGCTGAACAGCTATTAAAACATGGTGTATTTGGCTATGTTTATTTAGAACCTAGTGAAGTGCCTGGAAAAAATGCATACATTACACCAGGTCAGCCGCTATTATTAGCTGGCGCCATGATTATTTCTGATGTTACATCACTTCCTTACTATTACGTAGCAACTGTCATTAATATGATACTGAACCTTTGCACAGTGTTATTAGTATTCTTAATAGGAAAAGAGTTATTTGAAAAGAATATTTATGGAATTGTCGCAAGTATTTTATATGCTATTTATCCGAGTAACTATACATACTTCCGTACATTACTAACAGAAGTTCCTTCAATATTCTTATTATCGTTAAGCGTGTATGTATTTGTTCTTGCATGGAAATACAATAAAACAAAATTCCATATATGGTTTGGAATTGTTGTTGCTATTTTACTTATGTTCCGTCCAAACCCAGCCCCAATGATGCTTATTCCTGTTCTTGTCGTCTTGTTCACATATGGATTTAAAGACTCCATTCGAATTGGATTATTATGGCTCATTGGTCCGTTCCTTATCATCGGTGCCTGGGTTGTTCGTAACTATTTAGCATTCAATCAATTTATCTTATTCTCAACGCAAGGTGCAGACCCATTAATTGCCGGTGCAGATCCGTTTAACAAAATTGGCTATGAAAATGTAGTTAATCAAATGAAAGCCCAGGGCTTAGATGATAAAGAGGCATACGCAAAAGATTTAATCAAAAATGGATTTAAAACGGACTTCACATATTGGTTCTCTTGGTTCACTGTCGGTAAAACAATTGAATTATTCAAAACAGCTCCTGCTGTAGACCAATACCGTATTCATAACTTTATACAAATGTGTCATAGAGTCTTTATCATCGGTACATTCTTGAGCAGTTTCTGCTTCATGCTAAATTCATTTAAACATAAACGCGTTATGATGCTAGTAGCAAGTTCTGTTATTTACATCATCTTCTCAAACTTATTCTTAGCAATTAATCGCTACGGATTTTTCATTAACCCTCTTATGTGCTTAATTCTTGCATATGGGTTAGTTTACGCTGTGCAGAAGCTTCCATTTTTCCGCACTAGCCAAGCATAATAAAAAAGAGATCGTCCAAAAATGGACGACCTCTTTTTTATTTATCCAACACTTTGAACACGGCCAATTTGTCCATCTTGTAATCGAACTTTAATTCCGTACGTGTGTGTTTCTGTGTTTGTTAAAATATCTTTCACAACACCACTCACTGTTTTACTATAATCTTTATCCAATTGAATAACTACATGTGAACCAACCGAAATTTGTGATCTTGTCGGTTTGCCACCTATTGCTTCTGTTGTTTTTTCTTGTTTTTGTGTTCTCTCTTGTTGTGCAGACTGTTGTTGCTGAATCTTCTGTTGCTCTTCTTGCTTACGTTTCTCTTCCTCTACTCTTCTTTGCTGCTCTTCTTGCTTACGTTTCTCTTCTTCTACTCTTTGCTGCTCTTCTTGCTTACGTTTTTCTGCTTCTACTCTTTGCTGCTCTTCCTGCTTACGTTTTTCTTCCTCTTCCTTTTGCTGCTCTTCTTGCTTACGTTTTTCTTCCTCTTCCTTTTGCTGCTCTTCTTGTTTGCTTTCCTCTTCTACCTTCTTATCTTCTTCAACTTTCTTCTCATCTATTTTCTGTTCTTCCGCTACCTTCAGCTTTTCCTCTTCATCTTTACAAGCTGTTAAAACAACTACACATAAGCCCGTAAGTAAAAATAATAATAATTTTTTTAACATTAAAAAATCCTCCTATATATACATTACAAATAATGACCTTTAATAGAATAACAAATATGTATAAATCCCTTTGTCGTAATTTGTCGTATATATTGGATTTTCCATGTAACACTACATGCTCCAAATAGAGAAGAACCTGTCGTATGACAGGTTCTTCTCGTTATTTATTAGGATACGATGATTAGCATGTTTACTATACAAGAGGAAGCATCCATATTTTCCATATGATACTTACGATTACTATAAGTACAAAATCAAACAAATCTAATCTCGGACCCTTTTCATAGTCATGTCTAGCCACATATAAATCCATTTCATTTCCTTATATTTATGAATATTTTTCTTTGCGAATCGGTAAGTAAGCACTTACATGATGTAAATTCCAATTACGCAAATAAGCAATAAGATGAGAAATTCAAACACAAAATTCCTCCCTATTTTTGAAGCGTTCTTTCTACTATATGGTTCTTCAAAACCCATTCCTCAAACTGAGCACTTCCAAATTCCCAGCTCAAATCACGAGCATTTACAGAAAAAACGTAATAACCGGCATATTCGTCCATAAACCGACCTGTCTCTATCTCCTCTTTCTGAAGACCGTATACTCCAAAATTAAAATACACATCCCACACGTCTTCATGCTTCCTCTTATAAGCAATCGATTCCATATCACATTCAGTTCCGAAATAATCAAGATGTAAATGTACGCTATCATCGTATTCGTAATCCATTTTATCACCCCTTATATTTGTACTTCTTTATTACCCGAAAAATTCCTGCTATCTATACTCACATATGGGCACTTACCTACATATTATGCTTGTAGATTGACTTCTAGGAGGTGTCATATAGTGAAAAAATTAATAACCGTTTTTTGCATCATGTTACTAGCTGTTTTCACATTCGCTGCTTGTAGTAGTACAAAGGAAAGTACGAAAGAACAAGCTCAAAAAATTCGCGTTGGCGAAGTTACACACTCTCTTTTCTACGCACCATTATATGTTGGAATTGAAAAAGGTTTTTTTAAAGATGAAGGCTTAAATATTGACTTACAAACAACAGCTGGCGGAGATAAAACGATGACCACCCTTTTATCTGGCGGAATTGATATTGCTCTCGTTGGTTCAGAAACGTCTATTTATGTTCATCAACAAGGAGCAAAAGATCCTGTCATTAATTTTGCGCAGCTTACACAAACAGATGGTACATTTTTAGTTTCCCGTAAAAAATTAGACTCTTTTAATTGGAACGACGTAAAAGGCGTTACGTTTTTAGGACAGCGTAAAGGCGGCATGCCGCAAATGGTTGGTGAATACGTTTTAAAGAAAAATGGCATTGACCCTCGCAAAGATACGAACTTAATTCAAAATATCGAGTTTGCTAATATTGCAAATGCCTTTGCATCTGGTACGGGAGAATTTGTACAGCTCTTTGAACCGACTGCAAGTATACTTGAAAAAGAAGGAAAAGGTTATATCGTCGCGTCTTTCGGAGCTGAATCTGGTACTGTCCCTTATACAACGTTTATGGCAAAAGAAAGTTTCTTAAAGAAAGATAAAGCTGCTGCAGAAAAATTCACGCGCGCACTATATAAAGCGCAGCAATGGGTTGATACACATAGTCCAGAAGAGATTGCCGATGCCGTTTCACCACTATTTAAAGACACTTCAAAAGACATTTCAGTAAAAGTAATTGAGCGCTACAAAAAACAACATTCTTATGCGACAAATCCATTATTAGATGATACAGAATGGAAACAACTCCAAACGATTATGAAAGAATCTGGTGAATTACAAAAAGAAGTTCCACATGAAGCGCTCGTCAATACAAAAATTGCCGAAAGCGTTATTAAGAAATAGAGGCGAAGTGTATGAGCTTTTTACAAATACGTAACGTTTCTCACTGCTTTTTTGCAAAAGAAAATGCCAAACTTATTCTTGAAGATATGAGTTTGCAAGTAGACGAAGGCGAATTTATTTCAATCCTTGGTCCAAGTGGTTGTGGAAAAACAACGCTCCTCTCCATCATCGCAGGGCTACTTGATCCAATTGAAGGTATCGTATTTTTAGATGGTGAACCGATTACAACTAAGACCCCCTCTATGGGCTATATGCTCCAGCAAGATTACTTGTTTCCGTGGAAAACAATTGAAGAAAATATTATGCTCGGACTTCATATTCGGAAGGTTTATGATGAAAATACGAAAGAACATACATTAAAGCTTTTAAAACAAGTCGGCCTATATGATATAGAACAGCAATACCCTCGTGAACTATCCGGTGGTATGCGCCAACGTGCTGCACTCGTTCGAACATTAGCGACCGACCCAAAAATTTTATTGTTAGATGAACCATTTTCCGCTCTTGATTATCAAACAAAATTAAAACTAGAAGATCTCGTCTTCACATTACTACGTAACTATAAGAAAACATCCTTACTTGTGACACATGATATTGAAGAAGCAATTGCGATGAGTGATCGTATTTATTTACTGCAGGCGAACCCTGGAAAAATCGCAAAAACATTCATCGTCCCAGAAAGTATCCGTTCCTTATCGCCGTTAGAAGCACGCCACCACCATGACTTCCCATCCCTCTTCCAAGAAATATGGAAGGAGCTGGAACGACTTGGATAATATAAAACAACTACATGAACAGTTTCGAAAAAAAGAAAGACAACATGCATGGTTAGCTCGCTCTTTACAACTTGTACTTCTTGTTCTTTTCTTTGCAATATGGGAAATAGCTAGTAAAAAAGAATGGATTGATCCTTTACTCTTTAGCTCTCCTTCAAGTATTTGGGATCTCTTTTTAACGAAATGGATTGACGGTTCACTTTGGGTCCACATATGGACGACATTACTTGAAACAGGAGTAGGCTTCATTCTCGGAACTGTACTCGGAGCTATTATTGCTACTCTCCTTTGGTGGATGCCACTTTTGGCCCGCGTACTTGATCCTTATCTCGTCGTCCTAAATGCAATGCCAAAAGTTGCACTCGGTCCAATCATCATTGTTATTTTCGGTCCAAATATTTCATCCTCTATCGCAATGGGGGTAATCATCTCCATCATCATTACCATTCTCGTTATTTACAGCGCATTTCAAGAAGTCGATTCCAACTATATTAAGGTCATGGACACATTTGGCGCAAATAAATGGCAATGCTATAAGCACGTTATTCTCCCTTCATCTTTCCCTGCAATTATTTCAACGTTAAAAGTAAATGTTGGCTTATCATGGGTCGGTGTTATTTTCGGGGAACTCCTCGTTTCTAAACAAGGACTTGGCTATTTAATTAGCTACGGATTCCAAGTCTTTAACTTCACACTCGTCTTGCTCAGTGTATTGCTCACTTGCGTCCTCGCAACTCTTATGTATGTATTTGTCGAGGCATTTGAAAAACTCCTTATTGGAAAACGAAAAAAAAGCTGACTTAGAGCGATATGCTAGAGTCAGCTTCTTTCTCTTACCTTTTATCACACATTTTCGAATCATCTGCAATATTCCCATTAGCAACCGTAACTGTATGGAAACAATCTTTCACACGCACCGTAACGACATTATCTTTTCGATCAATAATATGATAATCATTAAACTCTTTATTTAATGCACTACGAATTTGCTCCCCTTCAAAAATCGGAAAACCGTGAGACATTACCCAAATGAGACCAGCAACAGCAAGAATCGTTTTCATACGTTTCATTACCTCCTCGAGAGTAAACTTATAGCCCCTATACTATGCGCATTATAATTGTGTCTAATTTGTGACGTTTTTATACTAATTCTATTTTAATGATTCAGTTCCTTCTTCTTTTTTAAAAAAAGACAGAATTTTCAATTTTATCAACATGAAGAAACGCAAAGAACTACAATTCTTCACGTTTTCCCTTGGCTAAAATATATCGAACACATAATTCGCATTAGTGTCCACTTGGTTGTTCTATCGTTTTCGAAACATCATATAATCCAGCTAACACTTCCGCTCTCATTTTTACAAGCTCGGGGAATTGATAGAAGAAGGCAATTTTTTTATATTTTAATTCTGTTCCTTCTTTTACCTTTTTTGAATCTTGTAATATAAACGCTGTAAATGTATCTGCGATATCTTCCGCTACATTTGTCGTTCCATACAGTGAAACAAACTCACTATGCTTTTCCTTAAAAAATTCAATTTGAGCTTCTTCGCTTTCTTCCACTTTCTTTTCTGTCCACTCCTGGTCAATTGGTTTCCAGAAAGAATTATAAAATTGATTTATATAAGAGCTCTCCTTCGCACATCCTTCTTGTAAGAAAAGATATTTACATTTATTTCGGTATGATGAAATATCTTTATCTTCGTCAAAAGCCTTTAAGTACTTTTCATTTACTGGTATTTGTTTATGTCCCAGTGTCAATACGTGAGCCGTCTCATGTATTAATGTTTTCATCACTTGATCGATATTTACTGCAGAATCAAGCGTATCTAAGCTAATGGTCCACTCTTCCGGATACTCCATACTCGGTATAACGTGGGCGACAATTCCTTCGTAACCATCTGTTACCATGTCAAACTCTTTTATGTCAGTGCGATACTTAGCTGGAATAAGAGTGCTATACATCTCCCATAACGATTCATGATAATCCCTATCTTGACGTTGCTTTAATACTTCTTCTTTCGCGTCCTTATCCTCCGCAAAAACCTTATTCAATCGTTTGCGGTCTAGTTTATCGAAATAAGGATCTACAATTTCATCACCATCGATATAATAAGAAGCTAAAAAGAAATAATTTTCATCATCCTTTTTTTTCATTTCTGCTTCTTTCATATCGTTACTTGAATGTCCTTCTAAATCATAATCCTCTAGTACTTCAAGTTCTGAAAGTCCATCTATCTTTTTATATACTTTTTGAAGTGTTTTATCACCTATTTGTGTGCATTCTTCTGTCGTTTCGCACACATCCTTTTTCTCTCTTTTCAAAGTTTGCTCCGACATATCACATCCAGCTACTAAGCCCGTTGAAATCATAAAACACATTAACTTGCCATACAGTTTCTTCATACGCACCTCCATTATTCCATTCTACAAAAATATCATAATCATTTTTTAAAGAATATGCGATAATTAATTATAAAAGCTGTATGGAGGTTTCCCATGATTCGAGCAGTCTTATTTGACTTAGATGGAACACTATTAGATCGTCGCCAATCTCTAGAGCAATTTATTCGTGATCAATATAATCGCTTCGCCTTTCATTTGATAAACATAGAAAAATCCGAGTATTGCTCTCGTTTTCTCGAACTCGACAATAATGGTTACACGTGGAAAGATAAGGTATATTCCACTCTCCTTTGTGAATACAACATTACCACTTTAACGCAAGAGCAACTGCTGCACGACTACATTACAAACTTCCAACATCATTGTATTCCTTTCCCAAACATGCATGAATTACTTCAACAACTAACTCAGCTAAACATTAAAATTGGTATTATTACAAACGGCTTTACTAAATTTCAGATGAGCAACCTTCGAGCACTAAACATACATACGTATACAAACACAATTTTCATTTCAGAAGCAGAAGGAATTAAAAAACCACATCCTGAGATTTTCGAACGAGCTTTGCAAAAGCTAAATGTTAAAGCAGAAGAATGTATTTACGTTGGAGATCATCCAGAAAATGATGTGCTTGGTTCTGAACAAGTAGGGATTCTTGGCGTTTGGAAGAGAGATTCATTTTGGGGTGACTTTGAACATTCACGTGTCGTGGATGATTTATTAAAGGTGCTTTCGTTTTTAGAGGTGGAAATAAAAAAAACATAAAGCAGTCCAAAGAACCACTCTACGGAAGAGAGGTTCTTTGGACTGCTTTACTCATAAACTGTAAACTGCGGTTTACTCGGATGATCTATCACTAGCGCATCATCTGGAAATTTTGAAACTTTTTGATATAAAGCAATGTCACCAATGCAGCCTGCTGTTAGTAGAATCCCTAGAAATGAGAGTGGCTCCAGATTCATAGCTAATCCCAATACAATTGGTAAAATTCCAGTTGGTAAAAATGGCAACATTAATACTTTCTTCATTTGCTTTACTGTAATTTCTTTTTTAGAATGAGCATATGCCACACCCAATTTCCAATTGACGCCCCATTTTAATTCACTCCACGGAACACCTCCGATATAGCGAAATCCTATTAAATGTAATGCCTCATGAATACAAACGAGAACAAGCATTGCGATAATAAAAAGAAACATGATCGGTAACGTAATTTCAATTTGAAACCCGCCTGAAAGAATTGTATGCAGATAACTAATTCCAATCGCCAGAGCGAATATTATAAAAAATGAATAGAAATTTAATTTAACCATTGAAACAGAAACTGTTGTTTCTTTTCTGTTATCCATCTTTTCCCCTCCTAACAAGTAAAGATATCCTCACGAAATTGTATAATATACCCAAATGTATATAAAGATATATTTACATTTATTCTTGAACGCAAAAAAAGAAACCGGCCACTTTACTTCGTAAAACAGCCGATTTCTTCTATATGTTTCATCGTACGCGCTAATACATCATCGCGCATAATAAAGCTAAATTTTCTATCAGTTTTAATATTATCAGGAATGTCTTTTAATAAAACAGACCCTTTCGTTTCTTCGTAATGCGTATGTTGCTCTACCGCACTAATTGTTGCAAAATAAATGTTTTTAATGATTATTTTGTCTTTTCCGGATACTTTGTATTGCCCTAAGTAAGTTAAATCAGAAACTATGCCGCCGGTTTCCTCATGAACTTCTCGAACTGCCGCTTCTTCCGGTGTTTCCCCGAGTTCTACTTTACCACCTGGAAATTCAAGACCACGGCGTAAATGATGCGTTAATAACCATTGATCCCCGTACCGGCATACAACCCAAACATGCTTTGGCTCAGGAGAAAATGGGTAACGTTCAAACGATAATTGTACAGTGTTGTGGTAATAATCTTTAAATTTGTACATGCCATTACTCCCCTATTGATGATTACAAGTTTTTCCTACCACAAATTGTAGCATATTCTCGCTTTTCTGCATAATATTATCCAATTACAATCCATTGATTATTCCCATTTGTGCGACTAATTCTTTCGTTTCATGATTCCCTAGATCATAAATCATTTTATATGCTTTTTGTAGTTGTTCATCATATCGATCATTATTCGAATCGTGATGATACTCAACGAATGGAACGTGGGAGCGTACATACGAACCTAAGTCCTCTTCATACGCTTGATCAAAATACTCTCTTAACTCCGTAATCTCTTCGTCATTTGCATAAATTTCAAAATTATACGTATCCGCCGTCTTCACTTGCGAAATTTGACCATTTCCAACTGATATATAATATGTTTTTTTATTCTCCATGTAACACCCTTCTTTCATCCTTTTAATTTCTATTGTTTTCATCAATTACAAAATTATGTAAAATAAAGAAAAGGAGGGATTTCATGCTCAAAATATTAATTATCGGCATTGTTATCGTACTTATCGTATTAGTGCTCTCTGTAATGACAATTAATAAAGGATATTCATATAAACATTCCGTTGATAAACCAGAAGATAACCCTTATACAAAAAACAGCAAAGAGAATTCATAATATGCTTCGTATACTACGTATTTTAATCGCACTCAGTGTCATCATCATATCCGCTATTAGTTTACTGACAGGTCAAAATAACTTTCTACCACTTTCACAATTTTTATTAGGAGCTTTAATGTTTCTCATCGCTATTGAGCAAATAAAGAAGAAAGATTCAGGAACCGGATTTATTTGTATTGTTGCCGGTGCTTTCATTTGGATTGTTCTCATCATTACCTACATAAAATAAAAGGGGTACATTTATGTTAAAAGGAGTTCGAATTACTTTTTCACTTATCGCTTTATCTATAGCCATTTATAGTTTTATCAGCGACAACAGAGATAGTATGCCCTACATGTTCATTTTCTTAGGATTAATGGCTTTCACTATAGGTCTAGAAGAAATAAAAAAAGACAGAAAATCTAGCGGCACACTTGCTTTCATGGCTAGCGCTGCTGCTTTATTGCTTGGCTTCTCAGAAATATTTCGTTAAATAATCTATTTAAGGAGGATTTCATGTTAAAAAACATTCGAATTATAATAGCTACTATTGCCCTCATTCTCGCTCTACTTAACCTCTTTGCAAACCTCCCTATGCTTTTACCATTCGTATTTATCCTTTTAAGTATTATGTTTATCCTTTTTGGAATTGATGAAATAAAAGAGCAGCAAAAAGCAAAAGCATTTGTTTATTTTCTCGTTTCCGCTGCTATTTTATATGTTGGAGTATCTAGTATACTTTCATAAAAAGAAGAGCATGTTTTCTCTTAACAAAATAAAAAACTGCCCTTTAACAGGCAGTTTTCCTTTTTTATCCAAACACTTTCTCAAGTTCATCTTTATCTTGGCTTAACCAGAAGTTCATTAAGCGTTGTGCTCCTTCTAAGTCGTGAAGCTTCGCTTGGCCACATTGTGTTTCATTTGCAGCTGGAATTTCTGTAATTTGAACCGCATCTTTTAATGTTAGTTCTAATAAATCAATGATTTCTCGAACCGTCGGTGTTCCGCTTACTACAAGATAATATCCTGTTTGGCAGCCCATTGGTGAAATATCGATAATATCAAAATGCGGATAACGATCAATATATTTACGTAAATTAAATGCTAATAAATGTTCTAACGTATGAATAACATCTGGTTTCATTGCTTGTTTATTCGGTTGGCAGAAACGAATATCAAATTTATTTACAATACCGTCACTACCTACATTGTGGACTCCGCAATGTCTTACATAAGGCGCCTTTACAATCGTATGGTCTAATTCAAAGCTTTCTACTGATGGCATACAACATCTCTCCCGCTTTTAATTTAATTCCGTTATATCCAATATGATATAACGGAAATCGACATTAGTAAAGAATTATGTACTGTCGTGCTATAATACTTTAAGACTATGCTGAAAAGGAGACTATTATGAAACAGATTTTTATCGGTAT
The DNA here is from genome assembly GCF_046534555.1 of Bacillus sp. SIMBA_074. Lineage (NCBI taxonomy): Bacteria > Bacillati > Bacillota > Bacilli > Caryophanales > Bacillaceae > Bacillus > Bacillus sp. SIMBA_074. The sequence goes on from NZ_JAWRYM010000018.1 coordinate 92,285, forward strand.
TATACGCTTTTATCAAAAGTTCATTTCTCCGATGACACCGCCAACGTGCCGCTTTCATCCGACTTGCTCTCATTATGGATTAGAAGCGTTTCAAAAACACGGTGCCTTCAAAGGATTTTGGCTTACATGTAAGCGTATATTAAAATGTCACCCTTTCCATCCAGGAGGATTTGATCCTGTCCCAGATAAAAAGGATGACAAAGTAAATTCTTAATTGTCGTAACCATTCACAACTAAATCTAATTTTCCTGTGTCAGGATCTATAACAAGACCGTGAACAGGTACTTCTTCCGGAAGTAACGGATGGTTGCGAAGTATTGACACACTATGTTCTACACTTTCTTCTACACTAGAGAACCCTTGTAGGAATCTTTCTAAATCGATTCCAGAATAACGAAGTGTATCTAATTTCTCTTCTGTTACGCCGCGCTCTTTCATTTTCTCAATTGTACTGCTTGCTTGAATTTTTGCCATACCACAATCATGATGACCGACAACACATACTTCATCAGCTCCAAGCTCATATACAGCGACTAAAATACTACGCATAATACTTCCGAATGGATGTGAAATAACAGCGCCTGCTACTTTAATAATTTTTACATCACCGTTACGCATATTCATAGCTTTCGGTAATAATTCAACAAGACGAGTATCCATACAAGAGATAATTACCATTTTTTTATTTGGAAATTTTCCTGTTTCATACTCTTCATATTTTTTCTCTTCAACGAATTTTTCATTGTATTGTAAAATCTCTTCTAATGACTTCATAGTAAAGAACCCTCTTTTCTCTCATTTACATTACATATGTAGTGTACCAAAATTTGAAAAACTCAAAAAGGATATTGCTTTATAGTAAAAATAGGATATTTTCAGATAATCGACATAATTCTTTCAAAATATACACACACCTTTGTAACAAGTCTCACATACTTTAAACGTATTTTCACTATAAACTGATTGTAGATAATGTAAAAAAGGAGTGAATATTTATTATGTCCGACGTTCTGTTACTAAGTCGTTTTCAATTTGCAATTACTATTTTTTATCACTTTTTATTTGTACCTTTGACAATCGGACTTGTTATTTTAGTAGCATGTATGGAAACTCAATACGCCCGCACATTGAATCCAACATACCGCAAAATGGCAAATTTCTGGGGTAAATTATTTACAATTAACTTCGTAATGGGAATTATAACCGGGATTACGATGGAATTCCAATTTGGAACAAACTGGTCTGAGTACTCCAAATATATGGGAGATATTTTCGGATCACCTCTCGCAATCGAAGCACTTGTTGCCTTCTTCTTAGAATCTACTTTCATGGGAATATGGTTATTCGGTAAAGACAAAATTTCACCAAAGTTCCGTGCTTTCTGTATGTGGATGGTTGCACTTGGAACAAATATTTCTGCCCTTTGGATTATTACAGCAAACGGCTTTATGCAAAATCCTGTTGGCTACGTAGTACGTAACGGCCGCGCTGAATTAAATGATTTCTGGGCCCTTGTTACAAATCCATATGCATGGAATATGTTCTTTCACACTGTAATTGGTTGTTATATTGTCGGTGCTTTCTTCGTTATGGCAATTAGTGCATATCACTTACTACGTAAAAATGAAGTGGAATTCTTCAAAAAATCATTTAAGTTTGGCTTAATGTTAGGGTTATTCGCGGCAACTATTACACCTTTTATGGGACATCAATCCGGTGTATCGGCTGCTAAATACCAGCCAGCTAAAGGAGCTGCAATGGAAGCTGTTTGGGAAACTGGAAAAGGACAAGGGTTCTCAATCATTCAAATTCCTGATGTGAAAAATGAAAAGAACTTTGAACTGCTTACAATTCCAAAACTCGGCAGTTTCTTCTATACAAACTCATTTGATGGAGAAATTGTTGGTTTAAAAGATATTCCGAAAGAAGATCGTCCAAACGTTAACCTTGTGTACTATAGCTTCCGCCTAATGGTTGCACTTGGCATGTTCTTTATGGCATTAACTTGGTTCGGTTTCTATTTAAACCGAAAAGGAAAACTAGTAAACTCAAAACGCTATTTAAAAATTACAATGTGGTCTGTCTTACTTCCTTATATTGCAATTAACGCTGGTTGGATTGTTGCTGAAGTAGGTCGTCAACCGTGGACAGTATATAAACTGATGCGTACAGCAGAATCTGTATCACCTATATCAGTTCCACAAATTTGGTTCTCATTAATTAGTTTAATATTGTTCTACACTTTACTCTTAATTGCAGACGTATACTTAATGCTGAAGTTCGCAAAAAAAGGACCAGCTGCATTAGAAGAACCTGCTACTGAAGGAGGTACAGCTCATGTCTCATGATATGCTTGCAGTCATCTGGTTCGGTTTATGGGGCGTAATTTGGACAGTTTACTTCATTCTTGATGGCTACGCACTCGGTAACGGGATGATTTTCCCATTCGTTGCGAAAGACCGACAAGAACGAAATCAATTACAAGAAGCTATTGGTCCGTTCTGGGGTGGTAATGAAGTATGGTTAATTACAGCTGGTGGCGCAACATTCGCTGCCTTCCCAATCACATATGCAAATATGTTTAGTTACCTGTATACACCACTATTTTTAGTATTACTGGCACTATTTGCTCGTGCCGCTGGACTTGAATTTATGCATAAAGACGATTCACCAATTTGGCAAAAAACTTGTAAATGGGCATTTGCAATTGGTAGTTTCCTAATCGCCTTCTTATTCGGTGTTACATTCGCTAACCTGTATTACGGGCTGCAAATCGGAAAAGATGGTTATGAAGGAACTTTACTTAGCTTACTAAACCATTATGGTATTTTAGGTGGTCTTTTCTTCACTGCTATATTCGTCGTATCTGGTGCCCTTTGGATTATGATTAAAACGACCGGTGAAGTATCTGATCGTGCTTATAAAATCGCAAGACCATTTTCAATGGCAGCTGCTATCATTTTAGCTATCTTCTATGTCGCAACTGCAAATCGTACAAATTTATTCCAAAACTTTACGGAATATCCTGTACTATTCATTCTTCCAGTACTTGCAATGTTAATGAGTGTACTCGCACTTATTATGGTGTACAAACATAAAATCGGCCTTGCCTTTACATTCGTTTGCTTAACAATCGCAATGTTTATGACAACTGGTTTTGCAGGTATGTTCCCAAGAATGTTACCATCACGTATTAACGACGCATACAGTACAACGTTATATAACGCAGCCGGTAGTGAATTAAACTTAAAAATTATGTTCTTCGTTGCAATCGTCATGGTACCAATCGTTATTGGATATCAACTTTGGAGCTACAGCATATTTAAAAATAAAATTCATAAAGACTCTGCTAAAGGGTATCACTAAAATGAAAAAAGACACTTCAAACGAAGTGTCTTTTTTCTTATACGTATGATTTTCGATAAGATGTTACATTTCTAATCTAACAACTATGATAAAGAAGAATCACTAACAGCTCACAACTAAATTGTATCACAGGGCAAGCACATCATTTTATGCAATTTTACATATAAAAATTATAACGTAGATTGAATTACTTGGTCATACACATCGTTATCCGTTACATCTGCCGTACTAATACCACTGAAGGTCCTCACATTTAATCCGGTATTTGAAGATCCCGATCCATTATAAGCTTTCGTTTTTTCAATTGGATGTACGTTATATTTATCACCTAAGTTAATTGTCCCGTTACAGTTCTCAATAATAACCCCTTCCACAATAGCTGGCATTTTATCACCTACTTTCATTTCGTTACTCCCATTCTATGAGAATCGCCTAAAAAAATAGCATGTGTGGATAAGAAAAAAGCACTCAGGCTGAGTGCTTTTTTCTTATTTACCGCTCTTCTTTCTCTCACAAGCAATTCCATCGCCATCACGATCTAAATGCTTACCGTAATACGGACTATCTCTTGTAATATCGTAAACTCCAGCATCATTTGCTTCTTTACAGTTAGCAAAGCGTTTTGGTTCTGGCTTTTGTTCCGGCTTCACCTCTGGTTGTGGTTGTTCTTGTCTTGCTCCTGGTCTTTCTTCAAGTGGTAATGTCGCGTTATATAAGAACTGAACATATTGCTCACGACTTACATGCATTCTAGGTGCGAATTTACCATCACCAGTTCCAGCTGTAATATAATTTGATTTAACTGCAGTAATCGCAGGATTCGCCCATCCATTTCTATCTACGTCCGGGAAATTATGATCCCCTCTTATTTGCAATTGGAACCCTTTTGTTAAAATTTGTGCCATTTCATCGCGAGTTAACGAATCTTTCGGTCTAAAGTTCCCTGTGCCATCTCCAGCAAATACACCCATCTCTGTTAAAGCAAGAATCTCTTTTTTAAACAGAGTCGAACGATCAGTAACATCTTTATACGGATTATTATACTGTTCTTTTACTGCTGGCTTTAATTGACGGAACATAAGGGCTGCAACTTGCTCACGAGTTACATCATCACCAAATCCAAAAATTCCATTTCCATATCCAGCAACAATGTTTTTATTTGCTAAGTCCATAATTGCCTTATACGACCAATGATTGTTTGGAACATCTTTAAACTCTATACTTGCCTGCGCTGTCCCAATTGAAGTAAATGCTGTAGTTGCAACAATTGCACCTGTTAAAAGTAATTTTTTAAATCCCATACTTAAGTCTCCTTCTCTTTTCCATAATAAACATTTAACAATATAACAAATTATATAAATTCATTTTGTCATATTCTGTCGAATACAAAAAAAGAACCCCGAAGGATTCTTTTTTTGCTAAGCACAAATGGCAATTTTGGAGACAGTTGACTTTTTCAAAAATTTATTAGGGGTAATATTTTGAAAAAGAAAGCCTTTCATATTTAACTTAACACCACTGGAATATATAGTAAATTGATAATATTTATACGGAAGATTGCTAATGTTTAGTATAGATATTTTCCACTATATTAACAGTGATAACTATCTATATTCAACAATAAAAAGGCGCCTTTTAAGAAGACGCCCTTTCCCCTGTTTATATATAACCCATCCCACTTTTCGTAAACACACACTAGAAAACAGAATCATTAATTGTTACAAGATTGTTAGATACAAAAAGAGTAGAGGCAAATGTTTGTATACAATTCTGCTTTATAGCATGTATCCACAATTTATATTTTAATCCTCTTTCATTAAAAAAGAACAAAATATGCAAAATTACATATTTCAAAGAAAAAGACACTCTACAGAGTGCCCTCTAAACCATTTTACTTTGAATACATTTTATCATATCTGTCTATATCATTTGTTGAGAAAATTCCAAATCGTTATTTTTATTATTAATAACTTCAAAATCATGTAGTATTAGGAGTGCAATAAAAACATCATAAAAATTGAGGTGTACAACATTTATGTATTTCGGAATTATTCCTCTTATATTGTTTATTATTTTTCTTTTCTCTTATTTAAAAGATCCACGAAAAATAATAAATGGCTTTTTATTTAATGCCTTTTTCTGTTCTTTTCTATTATTTTGTGCAGTCGTCTCGTTTGCATCTGGTAATAACGCTTTACATTTTATCGTTATTATTCCCATGATAGCGCTAATTGTAATGATACCTTTTGCTATAGTCGCTTTAATGTTTGGGCTATTTCTTAATGCGAGAATCTTGATGAAGCGTGAAGGAAGACGCTTTACAAACTCTTTAACTTTAATTGCAGCTTTAGGGATTTTATTCTTTATGCTACTCCCTATCATAAATCCAGCAAGTTTAGTCTCAACACACTTTCAATTTATTTTTGCTGGTATTTCTTTTATAACTGTATATTTCTTTATACATTTATCTAATTTTTTATCAGCATATTTTTTATACCAATTCAACAGACCAAGACGTAATCAAGATTTCATCATCGTTCTTGGCAGTGGCTTAATTAACGATAAAGTACCTCCGTTACTTGCAAGTCGTATTAATAAAGCAATCGACTTCTATTGGAAACAAACAGCTGTTACTACACCGCCAACAATCATTTTCTCTGGTGGGCAAGGTCCAGATGAAAACCTTCCGGAAGCAGAAGCAATGCAAAATTATGCTGTGGAAAAAGGAATTCCTTTTGAACATACCTTACAAGAAAATCGCTCTGTAAACACATATCAAAATATGTCGTTCTCTAAAGAAATTATGGATTCTTTAAAGCCTCAAGGTAAGTATAGAAGTATTTTTACAACGAACAATTTCCACCTTTTCCGCGCTGGTATATATGCAAGACAAGCTGGCCTTAATAGCCAAGGAATCGGATCAAAAACTGCATTTTATTACTGGCCTAACGCAATGATTCGCGAATATGTCGCAATTGTCGTTATGGGGCGTAAGCGCCATATGAAAATATGTGGAACTATTTTAGGTTTCGCTTTATTCCTAACAGTCGTTAGTTTTATATTTTCTTAACAACCTCCCATCCTTTGAACGGATGGGATTTTTTATACGAATTCCAAAAATATTTTAATGGTAATATGGTGATAATATCCCCTGCATACATCCATTAAAGGAGAATTTTTTCAAATTAAATGTTAAAATGGAATTTAGGTGTGAATTACGTAACAAATAAGAAACTAGTTTGAAACGAGGAAATTACATGAAGAAAATTGTCAAGAGTAAGCCCAATAAGCTGAAAATTGCTTCAAAAGCTTTGATGATTATTATTGGGGCATTTATCACAGCGTACGGATTAGAAGCTGTCTTAATTCCAAATAACGTATCCGACGGTGGTGTGACTGGTTTAAGTATCGTTAGTTCAAGATTATTTGGATTGCCATTAGGAGCTCTAATCGCAGTTATTAACATTCCTTTCGTTTGGTTAGGATATAAACAAATCGGTAAAAGCTTTGCAATTTATTCCATCATCGGGATTGCTTCATTAGCAATAGGTACCGTTGTCATGCACGGAATACCAACTATTATTGAAGGCGATACACTACTCGTTACAGTTGTTGGTGGTATTATTATCGGTTTTGGTATGGGACTAGCCTTACGTAACGGCGGCGCATTAGATGGAATCGATATGCTAGCTGTATTACTTTCTCGTAAGTTACCTTTTGGAACAAGTGACCTTATTTTATTCTTAAATATGTTTGTCTTTATTTTTGTTTCAACAGTATTTGGTCTTCAAGGGGCTATCCTTTCGGCAATTGCTTACTTTATCGCTTCGAAAGTGATTCATATCGTTGAAGTTGGTTTAAGTGGTTCGAAAACATTTAAAATCATCACGAAAGAGCCTGAATTAATGGTAGAAACAATTCGCGATCGTTTAGGCCGAAGCGCAACGTATAACGAAGTATACGGTGGTTATTCAAGAGAGAAATTCAAAGAAATTTCTTGTGTAATTAACCGTTTAGAAGAAAGTAAAATGAAGGACCTGATTAATGAAATCGATCCTAATGCCTTTATTACAGTTTATGACGTAGCTGAAGTAAAAGGCGGTAACTTTAAGAAACGTGATATTCATTAATCATTATGAAAAAAGAGGGTGTGCCAAAATATTGGTGCAGCCTCTTTTTATTATGAAGTTGGTAAATCGATATTCCTTTTCGAATCGTTGATATATTTTGAGCTACGATAGATATAATCGAAAAACCGTTGATATATTTTACTCCCCCCATCTTCCCCCGCTTTTAATCCAATCGACGTACTTTTGAAAGGCGGGCACTTCATGCTGAAAGCGAAGCGGAACATATAGAAAGAGAGTACATGTACACAGTATCCATAGAATACCTACTATAAAGTGAAACTATAATCAGTGGGGGTTTTGTTCATCCCCCACTGATTATTAGTTGAACCAATCGGGCGTTTACGGGCAGTTGATCTCCCACCTAACATCTTTGCTCCAGCCGAATTTTGAGGTGGGAGTTTTACTGCCCGTTAATGCGGGATAAAGTGAAATTTCATCGTTGTGCTAATAAACAAACTGAGGAATAAGACGAGGAACATAATCAAACTAAACCTTTTATATATACTCATAATAATCTCCTCCTTATAACTTAATTGTACCAGCTATAAGGAATTAATTCCCATAATAAAAAGACCGAAAAGCAAATTCCACTTTTCAGTCTCTATACTATCTTCTCTTCATAATTTTCCCTGAACCGCCAACCCTTGTTTTCGGGGGCGACGTATTCTTTGGTGGGGTTTTAATGGATGATTTCGGCTTCACATCAGATCCACTCGAGCCACCCGGGTTTTTCGTAATTTTCCCTTTGCTTCCGGTAGAAGGCGGTGGCGTCGTTTTACTTCCTTTTTCCGTAATACTTCCTTTATCACCTACAGATGATTTCGGATCTACATTATCGCCTCGCTTAATAATAGATCCTTTCCCTTCCTTCGTAATTGGAGGCGGGGTTTTCTTTTCCTCTTTCGTAGGTGGTCTTTCCGGGATCACCGGTTTATGATTTTGTCTGTCATTATATCCGCGATAATCACCGTATGATGATTTGCGTGAACCGAATATATCGTTTAATATACTCCCCATGATATATCCTTGTAAGAAGGATGGTTGGTAATTTTGACGGACAAATTCTTCATTGCTTATTTCAATTAACGTATCAGATGGTTTCTCTTTATCCTTTTGTAAATTATACATTTTATCAGAATAAACGAGGAACATTTGATTTTCGTCTTCTTTAGATGCTTGCTTCGGTTTCCTTTCGGCTATAAGTTCCTTTGCGACTTCAGGAACTGACCGATTGGCAGCCCTATACACGTAAGATTCTTGTTTACCATCCTTTGCGACAGACTCTAGCGGATAACGGTCTTGAATTGACTTCGCCTGACCACCTTGACAGCCCGATAAAGCATAGCCGGCAATAACAAGTAATGTAACGATAGCAAGTATAGGGATCACGAACGATTTAATCATGGTAAACAATCGGTTTGACATGATTACGCCCCCCTTATGTTGCTCTTATGATTTGTACATCAGCAGGAATAATTGATTCTCCCTCATACATCATCGTGCGACCATTTTGCCATTCAACACGTAATAATTTGCGGTTGTCAGACTGGAATTCCCATACGTACTGTTCTTCTGAAGCAGCGAATGGCGTTTTCCCCATAACAACAACACGTCCATTATATTGTTCTTCCATATGATACTCTATATCATCCATTTCAATCGTCGTCGGAATTTCATCGATTGAATCTAAACGACCATCAATCGGTGTATACAATTTGTAATACGTATTTTCACGGTCTTCAATTTTCAAATAACGAATATCTTTCCCATCCTGCAAAGTTAAAATAATCTCCTTGCGAGAATGCATGCTCGTTTTCCCAGTTAATTCGTACATGACTAACGAGACTTCAATCATATCGCCAGGAGCCAACGTTAAAAGACTCTTTTCTGGCTTCGGCGGCTCCGGACTCTTCATTATATTTTTAATACGTTTAAATAAACTCACAATCTACCCCTCCTTTTCTCTTTATAAACAAGCACCTAAAATAAGTGCACCAACGATATGTAATGAACCAGCTAACAACGCATGTGCTAAGCTGCCTTCTTTCGTTCCTTCTTCTAAATCTAAACCAGACATTTTCTTTAACACAAACTCAATGAACATTTCTACAATTAATAAAATAACGAATGAAACTGCTGAGGCAAGAAGCGCTTGCCATAAGTCATTCGCTTTCGTTATAGATTGAGATAAAATGTACCCTTGCGCAAATAATTTCATAACGAAACGCGTTGCCACTGCTGTATTTCCATTTTTCATTTCTTTTAAATCATTGTATTTTGTAAAAATCGAATCAACCCACATAATTGCAAATAAAAGTACCGCACTCGCTCCAGTCCATACAAGCATAGCTAAAACATTCATCCACGTCATTACAAAACCTCCTCTAAAAAAGTAATAGAAAACCGACATGAATTCTCTTCAGACATGTCGGTTTCTTTGTCTATTCTATATTATTTCTCGTACTGCTTCATAATACGAGCTAATTCATCGTCAACAACAGAATTTTTGTTTAAGCTTGCGAATTCATCATCTAACGACTTTTCTTTCTTGTAAATTTCACCGCTTGCTTCTGCTTCAGCCTCTAATTGAAGTGCTTTCTCTTCCATACGGCTTAAACCAGCTTTTGCTGAATTTGAATCAAATCCAGACATCGCCTGATTAATATTCTTTTGTGCTTTCGCTGCATTTACACGTGCAACAAGTGTTTCACGTTTATTTTTCAGCTCTGTTAATTGCTTACGCATTTCTTCTAGCTTAAGACGAAGGTTATCAGCAGCTGCTTTGTTTTGCTCATAGCTCGCTTTATACTCATTCATCTTTTGCTCTGCATTTTGTTTTTCTTCTAAAGCACGGCGCGCAAGATCTAAGTTGCTAGCTTGAACAGCCATATGAGCTTGCTCTTCACGTTTTTTCACAAGTGCTTCTTGCTCTTCAAATAATATTTTGAATTTCTTCTCAAGTGCAATTTGAGCTGCTACACTTTTCTCAGCTTCTTGTACATCCGCTTGCATATCGCGTAAATATTGATCCGTCATCTTAACTGGATCTTCCGCTTTTTCAATTAATGAATATACATTCGACATTGTTAAATCTCGTAATCGTTTAAATACAGACATTCTAATTCCTCCTATGACTTACCTCATATTTCAAATTCACTACTTGGAAAACTGAAAAATCTCCCTTAACAGTAAAGAATATTCATTTTTACAGCCTATGTGTTTATTATAACAAAACTAATATGTCCTTACATGTTATTTCCAAAATACAGCCAATATAATATGACATTCTAGATAAAACATTGTATTCCTAATATATTCTCATTAACCCTCTTCAGAATTGACTTATTTTTATGCACTTTCACTAAATTACATTATTGTAATGTTACTGTAAGCTAACTCGATAGTTACGTTTCAATATTTCTTATACACTAATACCAGAAGCAACGGAATAGCAAAAAAGCTTCTCATACTGTAAGGACTAATACAAAAACTGTATTTGCTATAAAGTGAAACTATAATCAGTGGGGGTTTTGTTTATCCCCCCACTGATTATTAGTTGAACCAATCGGGCGTTTACGGGCAGTTGACCTCCCACCTAACTTCTTTGCTCCAGCCGAATTTTGAGGTGGGAGTTTTACTGCCCGTTAATGCGGGATAAAACATATAAAAAGGAGAAATCATCATGAAAAAATTAGTAGGAATCGGGTTAGCAGCAGCAATTTCATTCGGAGCATTATCAGGTTGTTCTTTATTAGGAGAAAAAGCGAACGGCTTTGTATTATACGGAACAGAAGAGCAAGTTCAGCAAATTGCAGATAAAAATAAAAAAGAAGTGAAAGAAAAAGACTTCTATAAAATGAAAATGACAACATTAGAGGGTAAAAAAGTTCTTGTAATGGATAAGAAAACTGGTGAAGAACTTGTTAAAAAAGAATTACTACAAAAAGTTGATGAAAAAGACGACACGAAACCACTTGATAAATTACCAGCTGTAACAACAGAACAAGGCGTGTTATTCGCAAAAAATAAAGTAGAAAATGCTACAATTGATGGTGCGAAATTAAAATATGAAGGCAACACAATTATTGGTAGTGGCCGTGCATATGCAGATATGTTCGTGATTGTTGATGATGCAACTTACGGCAATGTAAAAGGTGAAGAAAAATCTGTGGGTGTATTAAAATTTGATAAAGACCCTAGTAAAGAATTCCCTGGAAAAAATGGTGTAGAAGGAGCACAACTTGTAAAAATTAAGAAATAATAAAAAAGCTTTGCGAAATAAAATGTATCCTATAGAATAGACACTGAAAAAAAGTCTATTCTATAGGGTATTTCTTGTATAATGAGAGAAAATTGGAATCGGAGA
>NZ_JAWRYM010000828.1:0-256 GCF_046534555.1 Bacillus sp. SIMBA_074
CACGAATAGTTAACGTTCATGATCCATATCCTACGTTCCCCGATAAAAAGTATCCGCCCCCTTTTACAGCAGAGGGTCTATACTATCAACACGTAAAAACAAAATTCCGGATTGCCTTCCAGTTGAATAATACTCCCCGTAATGATGCCATTTCCTGTTACTTTAAAAGCCTCAGTCAATTTAATTCTGATTTTTCACAATCCTTATGCGTTGAAAATCCTGGTTTTTGTCCCGATACCGAAATGTGTTTTCCCTT
>NZ_JAWRYM010000829.1:0-256 GCF_046534555.1 Bacillus sp. SIMBA_074
GTTGCACCGGCGCTGCTTGTGCAAATGCAGCTGTTGCCGCTACACTCCCTGTCAAAAGAGCAGTAGTCAACACCATTGCAGAAACCTTGCGAAGCATAAAAAACACCCCTCATTAAAATGAAATGAATACCAATTTTGTAATTTTCGACACCAATCAACTATATCCTTCTTTCTTCATCCCATTCTTTTCCTATGTAAGAGATGCGCCAATCATGCCAAACTATGTAAAAAGAGTAACTAACCTAAAAATATCCCG
>NZ_JAWRYM010000830.1:0-256 GCF_046534555.1 Bacillus sp. SIMBA_074
TTCTTCTGTAAAGGTTTCTTCTGTTACACGGTAGTTCGGATCTTGTTTTGCCATTCCGTACAAGAGAGCGTTATCTGTAGTGAGCGCATCACCTTGACCAGCTTTTAGCGCTGTGAAGGCTTCTGCGTAGTTTTCGAATTCAAGAATTTCTGCATCCGGTGCACTCGCACGAATGTTTTTAGCGGAAGTAGAGCCTTTGGCTGTCACGACCTTCATTCCTTTTTTCAGGTCTTTAATGCCATTGATGCTGCTATCC
>NZ_JAWRYM010000831.1:0-256 GCF_046534555.1 Bacillus sp. SIMBA_074
CTCTTCCTTCTGGTCATTGAGCTTGATTACTTTCACTTCAAACGTATCGCCTACAGCTACTTCATCGGAAACCTTCTCAACATGGAGGGGAGAAAGCTCACTAATTGGGATTAGTCCATCGTATTTGTAACCCACATCAACCACCGCTTGTTTGTCTTCTACCTTTGTAACAGTCGCTTTTACTACATCCCCTACCGAAACAGTTGTTGCATCGGTTAAGCTTACGTTCGTCTCTTCCATCATCCTAAAGACCTCC
>NZ_JAWRYM010000832.1:0-255 GCF_046534555.1 Bacillus sp. SIMBA_074
TCATAGCCTCCTCAACGATTTTCATCCAGTCAGTGTCCAAGTTTTCCTTATTTGGTGCATCGTAAAGAAGGGCATCAACAGGAATGTTAAGCACGGCGGAGATTTTTTCAAGAAATTGAATAGAAGGATTCGTTTGTAAGTTTCGCTCGAGCGAACTTAAGTAAGACTTTGCCACCCCCGCTTTATCGGCGAGTTCAGTCATGGACATTTTCTTTTCTTCTCGCAGTTTTTTTACACGTTTACCAATCATCAATA
>NZ_JAWRYM010000833.1:0-255 GCF_046534555.1 Bacillus sp. SIMBA_074
GGAAATTCTTCTTCAGAGGCAGGGCGGTAGGTCAAAATTTGATAAGTCGCCACAGTAATGGGTTTTACTTGCTTATTATCACCTGTGTACTCGCCGACCAAGGAGGGGTCAAGCCCGGTCTTGTCCAGCAGCTCTTGAATCCATTGGCGGACAGAAGTGGGGTTGGTGGTTAGGATCAAAGTGGCTGTCTGTAATTGGCAAATCGCTCCTAGGCCGATAACCGTTTTTCCGGCACCACAGGGAAGGACGAGCACG
>NZ_JAWRYM010000834.1:0-255 GCF_046534555.1 Bacillus sp. SIMBA_074
CGGGTCCACGTTCATCCCGACGGTCGCCGGCGTGCCGAAACGGGACTCCAGGTAGCGCTGGCCGTACAGGCCCTGGCGCACGAAGCTCTCGCCCATCGGCATGTTGTTGTCCGGCTCGACCCACCAGCCGCCGACGTTCACCCAGCGGCCCTCGGCGACACGCTCCCTGATGCGCTCGAACCGCTCGGGGTCGGACTCCTCCACCCAGCTGAGCAGCACGATCAGGTCGCAGGTGAACACGAAGTCGGGGTACTC
>NZ_JAWRYM010000835.1:0-255 GCF_046534555.1 Bacillus sp. SIMBA_074
ACACAATGGCGGCCTCTATTTTACGAACCAAATGGTTCAGTGGCACCAGTTGATCTAACGTAATCATTTCAAGTTGATCTCGCTGAATAGAATCATGTTTAGAAAGCATCCTCATCACCTCAAGTTTTAATACTTCTATTTTAAAACAAAAGCGACTCCAGGCAAAAGTGTTTATCTAAAAGATAAGACAAAGTTGATTGGAGCGGGTGTGCGAGACTCCTGCGGGAAAAGCGTGTCTAAGGGAGACTCCGCAGG
>NZ_JAWRYM010000836.1:0-255 GCF_046534555.1 Bacillus sp. SIMBA_074
TATGGATTTTCTTCCTGAAAACATTAAAACTATAAACATTATAAAAGATTTCGAAAAGGGAAAACATTACTTCACTTTGCGAGACGAATATGTTTTTAAAATAGAAGAGAAAATAGATACTGAGTTAATCATCGATATCTTTAGATTAGGTGAAAAAGAAGTTGCAATGGTTATTACTCGAGATATCACTGAACGTTTAAAAACGGAAGAGTTACTGCGAAAATCAGGGAAGCTGGATGTGGTAGGAAAATTAGC
>NZ_JAWRYM010000837.1:0-255 GCF_046534555.1 Bacillus sp. SIMBA_074
ATCTACCAACACCTTTTATCGCTAGCATTTGTGGCACACCTGGTATTTCATCAAGTAAACAATCTATTTTTGTATCCAATTCTTCGAATTTTAAGTGGATTAATTCATATTTAGCCAGAAGCGTTTTCAGCTCCAGTTTTGCCATTTCGGAGCCTTGCCGAAGTCCGATGGACTTACTGGCTGCTTGCTTTAACTTACGAATTTTGCTTAGATCTACACTTCGGGTCACGGTTTTTCTTAAGTGGGCTAACAGTT
>NZ_JAWRYM010000838.1:0-255 GCF_046534555.1 Bacillus sp. SIMBA_074
TCACACATGATATATTTTGATTATTGTATTAATTTGTTTTTTAGGGTGACGGATGGGGGAGGCTGACATGAACAAAGATGTGATTTATGATCAATTACGATTGGTTACCATGAACCACGACTTCGACAAAGACGATCTGAGCTTTGATGACTTTACCAGCAGCCATCTTGCCAAAATATTGGGCAAGAAACGCAACTTGATCAGCCACACATTAAATGAACTGGTCCGGAGTGGGGAAGTTATTAAAATCAACAC
>NZ_JAWRYM010000839.1:0-255 GCF_046534555.1 Bacillus sp. SIMBA_074
GCACAACCGAAACTTCTTCATAATCGTTTCGCACTGCGGTTTCCCTTTTCAAAACCAGGGCCCTATTTAGATGCTCACAACATTGATATGCAACCTGAATGCCCGTTTTTTCTTGAAAATCCCTCACTACGGAATAAACCATCCCCGCAACGTCGAGCGTCCCTTCCGTACCGATTCGTTTTCCGATCACTTCACTTGTACTGCAGCCGATTACCAGTAGCTGGTTTTCTTTTAAAGCTGCCTCTTCTTGAAACT
>NZ_JAWRYM010000840.1:0-255 GCF_046534555.1 Bacillus sp. SIMBA_074
GACCACACGACGCCACCTCGAACGGAAAGACACCGATGACCGACGCGCAGACCACCGCGGCCGACTCCGGCACCGACCAGCTCGGCACCAGCCAGCTGGGCGACGGCCAGCTCGGCGAGGACGAGATCAGCGAGCAGAAGGCGGTCCGGCTGAGCAAGCGCGACCGGCTGCTGGCCGAGTCGACCGACGCCGGTGGCGGGGCGTACCCGGTGCAGGTTCCGGTCACCACGACGATCCCCGCGGTGCGGGCGAAGT
>NZ_JAWRYM010000841.1:0-255 GCF_046534555.1 Bacillus sp. SIMBA_074
GTCAGATGCGCGTCGACCAGTGACACCGCACCTCCACCACTGTCGGGGAGGACGAGGTTGAGTCGCTTCGTTGGAGCTGAACCCGTAATGCTTGCTGCTGGCGTTCCCGTGGTGACAGTACCTATCGTCAGGTCAGTGACCGGTCCAGCGGGGCCCTGGACGATTGCGGTACCCGTGGAGGTGGCAATCGGCGCAGCCCTCGTGAGATCCGTGAAGGTGGTGGGATCGCTCGATACGGAAGTGGGAACCTTAATG
>NZ_JAWRYM010000131.1:0-422 GCF_046534555.1 Bacillus sp. SIMBA_074
TGCCCAACGTGAAATATCCGGCTGCACCGTTGCTCCTACTATGAAAATACTAATAACAAGCGAGATCGCACTGCCAAACGTAAATCCTCCTGCTTTAGGAATACTTACGGGCATTGAATAATTTTTCAGCGTTAAAAATAAGGTGAACAGCATTAATCCTAATAATAGCGGCACAGACCATACGCTTAATTTCTCAATAGCCCGGTACCCAAAAATAGCGGTCGTCATCATCAGTAGACCGCCAATTAAAGAAAGGACTTTAACGTTGATGGATACGTGAAAAGCGTCTTGTAAAACTGTGTGCGCATTGGTAGCAAAAAAACCCACTTGTACCCCAAACCAACCAAGTAAAGATATTCCGAGGACAATAGAAAACACTTGAGCACCGTATTTTCCAAATACATACTTTGTAATCATTGCTG
>NZ_JAWRYM010000842.1:0-255 GCF_046534555.1 Bacillus sp. SIMBA_074
CTAGAGACAAAAGGTCGCTTTAGTAATATTTACAAAGATAAAGCTCCAAACCGGGTTTATCTCTTTGTGAATCGAGTTAAGTGTAATAAAGGCGGCCATGATGACGGCCAGTCAAGTGCAGTATTTTACTGCTGGCAAGTGTGGGATCTTACGACTGATTCGAACGTATCTGAATTGCACTGGATTGATGATGAGTGTCCAAAAGAGCAAAAACCAAAGTTTGATGTTTATGCTCCAGCGATTCACATCTCTGAT
>NZ_JAWRYM010000843.1:0-255 GCF_046534555.1 Bacillus sp. SIMBA_074
CAGCTAAGGCCAGTGAGCTGCACAGCGTCAATCAAACAAGCATCCGGGTTCAAGCCAGAATTATCGATTGCATTTTTCATCGCTTCTTTTGTTGCTTGCAAAATGTTAATTTCATCAATTCGTGCAGCATCAACAATTCCGATTCCAACAGCCAGTGCATCACGCACAATTACCTCGTAAAACGCCTCGCGAGTCGCCACCGGAATTTTTTTGGAATCATTTAAGCCTGGCAAATAAAAATCCTCAGGAAGGCAT
>NZ_JAWRYM010000844.1:0-255 GCF_046534555.1 Bacillus sp. SIMBA_074
GCACAGTCCTTCTCCTTAAATGATCAATCTGCAAAAGTGATCGAGGGCTTTAAAAAGCTCGATAGCAAAGTGGAAGTCGAATCATACAAGTTTTGGGTGGATCAACCATTCTATAACTACCTGATTGGTGAGTACAAGTAAGGAATCGCCGATATCTATTTACACTCTGCACCTCTACTACCTTATCTATGGAATTCCTTTGAGGGATACATGGATGGGGGACGGGGTGCTTTTTTATTCACGAATAAGAGGAGG
>NZ_JAWRYM010000845.1:0-255 GCF_046534555.1 Bacillus sp. SIMBA_074
CAATTAGTCCAATAAGAGGTTCTACTGAAAGAAATCTTGTGTATGCTGGAACTTGACGCAAGTCATTGATCCTTCAGCTGTTTTTTATAGAGCTCAATGATACTATCTTCAAGCCGTATAATTTTGTCATCAAAAACCTGAATGTCTGTATCAGAAAATTTATTAATTTAGACTTCGTACTTTTTCAAATTCTCCTAAGTAATTTTTAATTTGAGTTGAATAGTTAGAGGTATGTACGATTTGTTGCAATTGATT
>NZ_JAWRYM010000846.1:0-255 GCF_046534555.1 Bacillus sp. SIMBA_074
TGAAAAAGATAATGATCCCGTTTATACTGCTGTTAGTGTTAATTATTAGTGCTTGTGGTAACGAGTCGACCAAAAAAGAAAAAGGCTCCACTTCCAAAAAGGAAAAATCAGGTACCATCACTTACCAATCTGAAAACGGCCCTGTTGAAGTTCCTGCAGATCCAAAGCGTGTTGTAGTACTATCTACTTTCGCAGGTAACGTAATGGCTTTGGATGTTAACCTTGTAGGGGTCGATTCCTGGTCTAAAATGAACC
>NZ_JAWRYM010000847.1:0-255 GCF_046534555.1 Bacillus sp. SIMBA_074
GACGACGGACTGCTCTCCGGCACCCAGGCGGAGACCGCGATCTCGGCACCGATCTCGGCGGTCGGCAACGCGATCTCCGTGCTCGGCGACGTCGTCGCTGCCCCGGCGCCCGCACCGGCTCCTGCTCCCGCTCCAGCCCCGGCGCCAGCTCCAGCCCCGGCTCCGGCTCCGGCTCCGGCTCCGGAGACCAGCGGATCCTCGGGGACAGCATCCGGCACTCAGGCCGTGGTGACCGTGAACCTCCCCGTCACGGTG
>NZ_JAWRYM010000848.1:0-255 GCF_046534555.1 Bacillus sp. SIMBA_074
GTGGAAATCAGCGGTCGGAAATTCCGTATTCGGAAGTTTCCGGCCAGATCGGGTTCATTCATCCTGATCAAGTTAACGACAATTCTGATGCCCATTTTTACATCACTAATGCCACTGTTCAAAAGTGGACTAATGAAGGACGAGAAGGAGGGCTCCTTCGAGGATTTCAAGGTTGATGACAAAGTAATCTCGACAGTAATGAGTCATCTTGGAAATATCTCAGAGCAAGACTTTACCTACATTCAGGAGCAGGCT
>NZ_JAWRYM010000849.1:0-255 GCF_046534555.1 Bacillus sp. SIMBA_074
TACCACGGGTATGCCAGCGATGGCTGCGTATGCGGCCAGTAAAGCTGGGTTAATTGGCTTAACCCAGGTACTTGCCGGTGAGTACGGTACTCATAACATCCGGGTAAATGCCTTATTGCCGGGCGGAACGGATACACCAGCAGCGCAGGAGTTTGCTAATACGCCTGAGACGAAAGAATTTGTTGCCGGGTTGCATGCACTAAAGCGCATCGCTAAACCTGAAGAAATTGCGCAATCTGCGCTTTATCTCGCGTC
>NZ_JAWRYM010000850.1:0-255 GCF_046534555.1 Bacillus sp. SIMBA_074
TTTTGAGTACTGACGTGACATGGCCGCGAAAGTTAACCAGGGGTACATACATTGCTTCGAGCCATACTTCCTCTCCGCTCTCTTTGAAGCGACGAAATCGACCCGTATGGCTCTCACCTTCGGCCAGCGATTGCCAGAACTGCTGGTATTCTGAGCGCTGAGTTTCAGCCGCGTCACAGAATATCCGGTGATGCTCCCCTTTAACATCTTGCAAGCGACAGCCCATTACGTCCAAGAATGGTTGGCTGGCATGCT
>NZ_JAWRYM010000851.1:0-255 GCF_046534555.1 Bacillus sp. SIMBA_074
CCGGCTAACTTCCTTGACGTTGGTGGCGGCGCTACTGAGGAAAAAGTAAAAGAGGCTTTCAAAATCATCCTATCCGATCAAAATGTTAAAGGCATCTTCGTTAATATCTTCGGGGGGATCATGAAATGTGACATCATCGCGACTGGCGTAGTAGCTGCTGCTAAAGAGCTTGGCCTGGATGTCCCTCTTGTTGTTCGTCTTGAAGGTACGAATGTGGACCTTGGTAAAAAGATACTTAAAGAGTCAGGTTTAAAT
>NZ_JAWRYM010000132.1:0-422 GCF_046534555.1 Bacillus sp. SIMBA_074
TCCGGCTTGCCCTTCGCCTTGGCCGGCGCGGTCGTCGACGCGGGGGTGATCGGCGCCGGCGCCTTGGCCGCGGCACCGGCCCTGGGCTTGTCGCGCACCCAGATGGCCTGCTCGTCCTGGCGCAGTTCGAACAGGTCGGTGGCGCGGATCAGGTCGCGCAGCTTGCGGTAGCCGTAGTTGCGCGAATCGAATGAAGCCTGGTTGCCGACCTGCTTGCCGACCGCGGCCAGGTTGGCCCAGCCATCGTCCTCGCCGGCCGAGTCGATCGCGCTGCGCAGCATCTGCACCAGGCGCGCATCACCGCGCAGGTCCTTGCCGTCGCGGCGCGCGGTGGTGCCGGGAGTGGGGGTCATCTCGACCGACCTGACCGAGCTGCACGATGCCGTGCGAGCGTTCGTCGACGACCCGAGCCGGGGAGCGGA
>NZ_JAWRYM010000852.1:0-255 GCF_046534555.1 Bacillus sp. SIMBA_074
GCTGGACACCCATGAAATACCCTCTTGCAATCGACGAGAATGCAACTATTGGGATTAAAGTGATGAGCAGCCATTTAATATAAGGATGATATCTGTCCATTATGGATGAGAATGAAAGTATGAAAGGCATGACTACGCACATGACCAACACGATGACTGCAGCCATTTTAAGAGCATGGATGACTAGATTATAATGCAATGTCTGTTTATTTTCAGCAACGAATTTTGAAATGGAAATATGTAATTCAAGGCTGG
>NZ_JAWRYM010000853.1:0-255 GCF_046534555.1 Bacillus sp. SIMBA_074
GTCCGACATCCTGATCGCGGCCGGAGTCGCGCCGACCGCTCGGGGTGAAGATCTCACGGTCGAGGACTATCACCGGATTGCGCAGCACGTCGCCCAGATCGAAGACGCCGCCGTCACCGGCTAATCTGGCACGGTGACCGAGTCCCCCCGCTTCCGTCCGAACGTCCCTGAGCTTCACCGGCCGTATGCCGCCGCTGAGAGCCGCTATCAGCAGTTCGAGTACCGCCAGGTCGGCAGCTCGGGGCTGTATCTCCC
>NZ_JAWRYM010000854.1:0-255 GCF_046534555.1 Bacillus sp. SIMBA_074
TAGGTCGCGAAGCTCTCGACCTCGGGGGTGATGTCCTCGGCCCATGGCGCAGAGGACAGGTCCGCGAGGTACCCCGACTTCCCCCATGTCGCGAGAAGGTTGCTGTCCAGCATGATCACGTCGGCGGCGGTACCGGCCAGCAGCTCAGGCTGCACACGCTGCGAATAGGCCTCGTTCGCGGGAATCGCCTCGAACTCGAGTTTGATGTCGGGGTTCGCCTTCTCGAAAGCCGCATTGATCTCGGCGACGTTCGCC
>NZ_JAWRYM010000855.1:0-255 GCF_046534555.1 Bacillus sp. SIMBA_074
TCACATTCTCACCAAAGTATTTCTTGTTCAGCTCATAATATTCCTTAGTTAACATATCGGCTGTCAACGCTTCCCCATTTTGAGCTTTTAAATGTATGGAATGTTCAAACTCCGCAAACATAGTTTGGCGGAACAATGTTCCACGGAAACCTTCTAGATAATGATTCAATAAATAGATGCGCTTCTTTTCATCCTCGATTTTATTTAGTAAGTAATCATTCAGCAGGTTTTCATTACAAGTCGAGGCAACTTCCG
>NZ_JAWRYM010000856.1:0-255 GCF_046534555.1 Bacillus sp. SIMBA_074
GGGTGCGGTTATTTCGGAATGGCTTGGGGCTAAATCGGGGATTGGTGTTTATATGACGCTCGCTTCCTCCGCGTTTCGGACAGATCGGGTGTTTGTTGCCATTTTCATCATTATGGGAATGAGCCTTCTCTTTTTTGGAATCATCACATTCCTGGAGAAATATTTAGTTTCATGGAAGAGAAAGGTGGGTGTAAGGGATGATGCTGGAAATTAAAGATGTCTCACTTTCTTTCGATGGTAAACAAAATATTTTAG
>NZ_JAWRYM010000857.1:0-254 GCF_046534555.1 Bacillus sp. SIMBA_074
GTATTCGTAATGTCATAACCATGAACTTCAGATTTATATCCATCCACCGGTTGTTCTTTTACTTCATACTTGTACGCGTTGCCTTCGGCATCATATGCCGCTAAGTCTTTGAATGTATATTTCCAACCTGTTGCTTCACTTACTTCTTGTGTATTGATGACCTGACCGTTTTGTAGTAAATCTACTTTGATTGTTTTCGGACGATCTGTCGCATTGCCATCTTTCCACGTTTTTGTTCCTTCTACTGTTGTTTG
>NZ_JAWRYM010000858.1:0-254 GCF_046534555.1 Bacillus sp. SIMBA_074
GGGCGATTCAGGTTGGGCTCCTTGATACGCAGGACGATGAGAGCGGCGAGGTTGAACAACAGGAGCAGGTTGATGAGGAACACGTCCAGCACCACCAGTTCCAGGAAGTCCGCGGTGGTGAAGAACGCATAGATCACCGAGCAGACGATGATGGATACCACCGGGGAGCCGGTCTTGCGGGACTGGCGGGACAGCGCCGGGGTCAGCCACCGGTCCTGGGAGAGCACGAACGGGGTGCGAGTGCTGCTCATCAG
>NZ_JAWRYM010000859.1:0-254 GCF_046534555.1 Bacillus sp. SIMBA_074
GAGCCAGCTTTCGGGCTTACCCATTTTGGCTACACAACAAAGATAATCCGTGCGTGTGTCTGTTAAATGGCCGAATTTAGAAAAAGTGATGGAACCAATTCGAGTCCCCAAAATTACAGACTCGTAGTCACCAAATACAAGCCTGTAAACAGCAGGATAACGTAGGTGAGGATTTGGAATACGCGCTGGCTGATCATTTTAAATAGAAGCTGTCCAAGGAGAATTCCGGCAAAAAGCGCAGGCAGTGCGATGAG
>NZ_JAWRYM010000860.1:0-254 GCF_046534555.1 Bacillus sp. SIMBA_074
CGGTTATTAATATGAGCCTTGGCGGTGCCGGTTCCAATACGACCGAGGGCAATGCCATGCAAGCCGCTTATGACGCCAATGTATTGCTGATCGCTGCAGCAGGTAATGATGGCAATACCGCATTGTCTTATCCGGCATCTTATGACTCCGTTGTGTCGGTTGCAGCAGTGGACGACAGTAAAGCTCATGCTGACTTTTCACAACGTAATAGCCAGGTTGAGCTTGCTGGCCCGGGTGTTGCGGTACTGAGCGCT
>NZ_JAWRYM010000861.1:0-254 GCF_046534555.1 Bacillus sp. SIMBA_074
GTGTACATTTTTTCATCCGTCAAAACGTACCCTGCATCGTTCGTAATCCCCAGTGGGCGTACGCTCTCAGTCAACGGGTCCATACCTACGTAGATGAATACGCCGTCAGTAGAAAGATCGCTTTGCTCACCAGTTTTCGTGTTTTCGAGCAAGACGGATTGTACTTTGCCTTCACCACGAATTTCTTTCACTGCAGAATCCCAGATCACTTCGATCTTTTCGTTTTCAAAAGCGCGTTTTTGCAAGATCTTTTG
>NZ_JAWRYM010000862.1:0-254 GCF_046534555.1 Bacillus sp. SIMBA_074
CAACACGGTGCAAACCGTCTGGGTGCAAACTCCCTGTTGTCCGCGATCTACGGTGGTATGGTTGCAGGTCCAAAAGCAATCGAATACATTAACGGATTAAACCAGTCCTCTGATGATCTGTCTTCCACACTCT
Source organism: Bacillus sp. SIMBA_074 (assembly GCF_046534555.1). Lineage (NCBI taxonomy): Bacteria > Bacillati > Bacillota > Bacilli > Caryophanales > Bacillaceae > Bacillus > Bacillus sp. SIMBA_074. Next base: position 134 of record NZ_JAWRYM010000862.1, read on the forward strand.
TTGACAGCTTCACTGGCAAAGAGCAAGCGAAGTACGACAACATCCTGAAAATGGATGGAACAGAAAATGCTTACCTGATTCACAAAGAACTGGGTGAGTGGATGACTGACAACGTGACGGT
>NZ_JAWRYM010000863.1:0-254 GCF_046534555.1 Bacillus sp. SIMBA_074
GATTTGCACATTTTCCGAAATCGACTCGATGCGCCTCAATAAAGCGGCCCCGTCGTGATCATTCATCGGTACGGCTTGCCCCAGCTCAGCATAGTAGGGCAGCATCTTCAGATGACAATCACCTGTTTTTGTACAATTCGCTTGCAGCACCATGCTGTCCCACGTTTTTGGTTCGACAGCGCGAGTGAAAATAAAATTACCCATACTGTAGGCAACCCATTTGCCGCGATACTGTTCAAAGCCTTGCAGGACGT
>NZ_JAWRYM010000864.1:0-254 GCF_046534555.1 Bacillus sp. SIMBA_074
CAGATAAAAATGGTAATAAGTTGCCTTCTCCTTTACCGGATAATTATTCTAATTCTGAACCATTTTCTGAAAAAATTAATATCAGAGTTGCCAATAAGAATAATCTAGGCTGTTATGAAGATACAGAAATTGAATTAAAAACTATTCCTTCCTTTACATTGAATAATGTGCCTGATTTACAGAAATGTGATTCTGACGGAACTGGTTTTGCTGAATTTGATTTATCGAAAGTAAACGCAGTTTTGGTAAATGAT
>NZ_JAWRYM010000865.1:0-254 GCF_046534555.1 Bacillus sp. SIMBA_074
GTGCAAAGAAGAGCTGATCGAAATATGTAAAGGAGCTGCCAAATACGATGGCTGCTTCGTTGTCCATATGCGCAATGAAAGCAACCATATCCTCGAAGCGATTGACGAGATGCTTGATGTTGCCCGCGGTTCAGGTGTTCGTCTCCACATTTCTCACTTCAAGGTAATTGGGCGAAGAAACCGCGCCAGCTTTCAAAAGGCATTGGATAAAATGGAACAGGCCCGGGCGGAGGGGATCGAGATCACATTTGACC
>NZ_JAWRYM010000133.1:0-416 GCF_046534555.1 Bacillus sp. SIMBA_074
GAGGAACAGGCCGGCCAGCTGACCGAGGCCGTGGCGATCTTCAGGACCGCCCGCGGGCCTGCCACCGCCGAGGTGGTGAGCCTGCCGACCCCGGCCCGGGCGCCGCGCAACGCGGCGACTCCCCGACCGGCGCCGGCGATCCGCCGCACCGCGGCCGCCGCCGTGGTCGCCAACGAGGCGGACTGGCAGGAGTTCTGAGCCAGGCGCCGGTCTGTCCGGCGCCCGTCCATGAGTCCGGGCCGGCGCACTGCCGGTCCGCCTCCCCGCCACCGGCTTGCCCTATGCTCGGCACGCCGGCAAGCCGTCCGGCGCCGTCGAGGAGATCCCGATGTCGCGCATGATCGTCTCCACCCGTCCCGCCGGCCTGTTCGGCAGCCTGGCCGAGCTTGCCGGCCGCATCCTGCTGGCGGTCCTAT
>NZ_JAWRYM010000019.1:0-102554 GCF_046534555.1 Bacillus sp. SIMBA_074
CATCTATACAAGATAATAAAAAACTACGTGGAAAGACCGCATTTTGTATAAAAATATACGTTAAGTTGATGGATGTGTGGAAGCTCCCCATAAAAAGTCTTTTTTAAATGAACTATTGAGCATAATTTTTACCTTTCCTTTTCAAAAATAGTATTGTTATAGTTTGTTTATATTAAGCTTGTTTCACTAAAAATGTTTCATAAACACTTATAAGCTCTTCCGCTATTATTTTAAATCCTTCTGCACTCATTAATTGATCTTCTGCATGTGCTAACAATAAGCTTACTTCTACTTTTTCACCAGCTGCTTCTTTACTAATTAATCCAGCATGCGCTCTATGCCCTTCAATGAAAGTTTCACTACCTTCATTCATTAATTCTCTTGCTTTTTCAAAGTTACCCGTTTTTGCTTCTTGAATTGCTTCAATATATGAAGATCGTGCGCTACCTACCGCTGATATAATTTGAAATACTACTAATTCATTTTGTTCCATAACTATTCTCCTAACATTTTTTTATTTTTATTATTTAAAAAGCAATCAGTGAGGTTTAGCTCATCCCCACTGATTACTAGCCCACAATAATCGGGTTTTTGAGAAATAGATTATTATTGTTGTTGTGCTGCTTGTTGTTCTGCCTCATAAGCTTTCTTATCTCCCATTTTAAAGAACGGATAATATAGTAGAATTTGAGAGATAATAATTAATATCGTCATGATTAATAGTAACCAACCACCAGAAATATAACCTGCAAATGGTGCTGGTGTTACCCATGGCAATTCAATGAGCGGGTTAAATTTAGATAATATCCCTGTAATGCCAAGGAATACGATACAGATTAACCCACCGACGATTGAAGATGCTACTAATGGAATAAAATATATTGGATTCAGAACAAGCGGTAATCCAAATACAATCGGCTCATTAATATTAAAGATATTTGGGACGATACCGATTTTTCCAAGTGATTTATATTGCTCCGATTTCGCAAATAACAGATTTATTGCTAAACCTAACGTATTTCCTGTTCCACCAATGGCAACTGCAAAATGCATTAAACTAAATGCTAAGTAAGGAATTTCCGAAAATGGTGTTCCTGAAGCAAAAGCTGTAATTGCAGCTGTAAATAACGGAGCCGTCGCACTATACCATACATTTATAATTGGTGCTGGATGTAAACCGAAGAACCAACATATATTCATAAAAGTAAAGATAGCAATAACTGACCATACAGACGATCCAATTACTTTTACAGGTAACGCTATAACTTGACTCACAAAGTTGAAAATATTTTCATATGGAGTATAGCCAAATATTACTCTAATAAAGAAGATAAGCGTGAAAATGATGATTGAAATAAACACAGGATTAATCGCCTCAGCTACCATAGGAGGTACTGATTCTGGCAATTTTACTCCAATATTTTTTCTTTTTAATGCACAGTACAACTTAGCGGTGAAAACGCCGACAAACATGGCAACAAATATTCCATCACTACCTAAATACTGATTTAAAATAGCTGGAATTTGTTCTTCTCCAACCTTAATTGACATTGGCATTAAGCATAAGAAACTACCTAGCGCTATAACAGCAGCTGTCATTCCATTCATGCCTTCCTCTTTCGCATAGGAATAAGCGATAATGACAACCATATACACTGCTAACAAGCTTAATGTCGCACTAATCATGTCTTGCATATGCGTATATACACCAATTTGAATTAAAAATTCTTTCCACCCTTCAAATGGTAGATTACCTAAAATAGCAAATAATGTAACACCGATCGTAACAGGAATTGTCATCATCATCCCTGATGTAATAGCATTTACTACTTTACTATTTCCGAGATAATTTGTTAGTGGTGTGATGATTCGTTCTAGTCCGTTTTATGTCCCTTCTAACAGGTTCATAATTACCTCCAACATTTACATATTTTATTAAGTCTATTTTTTACCTTTTTCTACATAGCTCATATCATTTACAGATTGAACTTTATATTTCCCGTCTTTATACACAACTTTTGAAACACTTGCATTTCCTAACCCTTCTTCAACCTCATTTAAAGATTCAGGAGATATTGAATATAATAGATCCATTAAAGATATACCATGTGATACAACAAGAACTTTACCGCCGCCATCTTCTGCTACTTCTTCTGCAATTTGATCAACTTCTTTTTTCATTCTCTTTGTGACTGTTTCAGTATCTTCAGCCTGTTTACTGTTATCAATCTTCGCTGCAGTTTTTTGCATAATATCGATGTCGAAATTGTTCATAAATTCTTCATATGTCATATTATTATCTTGGGCAAGTTTTTCCCGAAAAGTATGATTTAACTCCCCTTCAAACTCACCGAAACATGCTTCCCGCAAATTTTTACTTTGATTGATATTCATATCTTTATTTCCACTTTGATCTAGCACAATTTTCGCTGTTTCTATTGCACGTCCACTATCGCTACTATATGCCTTTTCAAACTTAACTTCTTTCAACCCTTTCCCAAGGTACTCTGCTACTGCAACACCATCTTTTGTGAGTGGTGCATCTGCCCATCCTTGTACTCTATCAGTCGTATTTAGCATCGTTTTTCCATGTCTTACTAAATAAAACTCAACCGGCTTTTCTTCTTTTTTCTCCTTAACTTGTTCTGTTTTATTAGGTGAACACCCAAATAGAGAAACGGTCAAAGAAGCTATTAGGCAGAACGATAACATTTTTTTATTCATTATGAACTCTCCTTATGGGCTTATAAAAATATGCATGCACCACAAGAGTAGAATGATATTTTTATAATAAAGATATTTAAAAATTATTTTGACTGATTAAACAACCAATTTATCATCTCTTTATCCTGCAAAGCTGGTACCCAAGAAAAGTGCCCCATTGGTTTAACGATTCCAGTTGGATATTCTGTATATTTGACCAAAGAACCACCTAGTTCTTTAATAGCTTGTAAAGCATCTCTGCTATATCTCACATCAACTAGCGGATCATCTTCTGCATGAAAGACCCAAATTGGCATATCTTTAATATCCTTGAATACTGAAGTATCTTTCATCGGTTCATATTCACTAACAAGCTTATTTCCCGGCAAATCTCCTATTCCACAAATCGGAACAGCAGCTGCGAAAAGATCTGGGTTCTTCTTAATAACATTCCAAGTCCCAATTCCACCATTGGACATACCAACAACATATATGCGATTTTTATCAATATCATATTTATCGATGGTTTCTTTTAGCAAATTAAACATAGTAGTATAGTTAGGTTCCTCGGTCCAATATGCTGTAAGGGTTTCAGCCGCTTCAACCTGAGGAGCTAACACATATGCAGGGTTTTTCTTTTGCTGTTCTGGATTAGCCCATGCTACAGCGCCCTCATTTCCTACGACTTGCATATAGTTGTCATTTCCTCGTTCACCTGATCCATGTAAAAATAAGACTAGTGGATATTTTTTGTTAGGCTCTTTTTTAGGCTCAAAAAGTCTATATTGCATTTTGCTTCCAGAAGCATCTTGATATATCCCTTTTTTGAAATCATCTACAACAGGAGTAACTACATTTGAAATTTTATTTTTCTGTTCGGATGCTTTAAAAGTTGCACCTTCTTTTGTTTTAATTTCTTTCGTAAGAGTTAACTTATAATCTAAATTATCTCTTGTACTTAAAAATTTTTCTTCATCAAATGTTGAGGTAGATGCATGTTTATCGTTTTCATCTAATTCGATTACAACGTATTGTCCGTCTTTTGAAGCTTCTGATACCTCAGCTTTATTATTTGTATAAACTTTAGTTATGTTTCTATTTTGAGGTTTCCCATTCACTTCCACCTCAACTTTGAAACTATCTTTTGTTAATTTTGAGCTATCTATTGTATCTCCAAAGTCACAAACGATGGTAGCTCCTACTTCCCCATACGGCAGAACATTCGTTATAAGTGTTATATCTGAATCTTTTAAAGCCTTACCTTTGCTTTCTGATGAACATCCTGAAAGTACCAAACCACCTGCTAGACTCCCTATTACCATACATAAAATTGGAAATTTCCTTATCTTTTTCAGACGATGACCTCCCTCAAAATATGTACTTTTCATAACTGACATAACTCATAAGCTCGTTAATCGTTCCCTATGCAGAAACTTTTAATCACCTAAAATGGTTTTCACTCGTTCAATTACTTTTTTTCCATCTAACATGCCGTAAGCTGCCATATCAATTACTTCAATATGCTTTTCTGGCAATTGTTTTTTCACATTATTTAATGCATATCGAACTTGTGGTCCTAATAAAATCACATCAGCTGCTGGGCCAACATTTTGTGCTTCCGTTAATGCATAAGCATTAATTTCACAGTTATAACCTGCCGTTTCTGCAAACCCTCTCATTTTATTCATTAACATACTTGTAGACATACCTGCATTACATAAAAGTACGATGTTTCTCATATTAAAAACCTCCAATATTTGTTTTAAGTGCTTTGCATACTCTTCATTTCTGCAAGCGCTTTCTTTATAGGTTCAATATAAACTATGGTCTAAGACTAGGGTCAATAGCTTAATTTAATTAATTCATTTATTTTGTATAATTTATATAAAGTGAAGCTTTAATCAACCGGATTTTGTTCATTCCCCACTGATTATTAGCCCATACTAATTGGGCGTTTACCGACAGCCCGACTCCCACCTAACTTCTTTGCTCCACCTGAATTTTGAGGTGGGAGTTTTACTGCCCACAAATAGCGGGATAAACTTAACTGGACACCCCATGAAAATTCTTTTGTTCCAAAAAAAAGGTGCATGTAATTGTAGACTGCGTCTAACAATTACATGCACTTTTTCATTTCATTCTCTACTTCACATTTACGAGGTCACCTTGCATTATTTGATTTCATAATAGGAATCATAATAATATAATGTTCAACTGTTTTATCTTGACTCTTTGTTTCACAAACGTATCGACATAAAATATCTCCGTTAAGAGAGTATCCCTGTTCCTGCATAATATGGAGTGGTTCATCTAATATCAACGATGATAACGGTTCATTTACGTCTTTTTCATATAAATAATTCAAGCACTGTCCCATAGGTATTTGAATAACCGAATCATCCATAGGTAATTGACATTCTTTCATCTTTGATTCAGAGATAGCCATTACCCAGTAACTATTATCTATATTTTTCATTTTATATTCTTCAAGTGGAATACATAATGCTGTAGAAACTGTTGGCAAGAAATTCAACCATTTTTTTAATAGAGGATTTACACATAACGTTCCTTCATTTAAATGAACATGTTTGAGAAAATAATAAGTCTCTGCTTGTTTTATAACCCATCGCTTATCTTCTTGTTTATATTCTTGTAATAAGTTCATAAATTCATTTATTTGCTTTGTTTCTAACTCTAACTGTTTTATCGCTTCATTTTTTTCAGCTATTTTATCATTACATTTTTTCATTATGTCATCATATTCTAAACCGTTAAAAACCGATCCAATTTCCTTGACATGAAATCCCATTTGTCTAAAGCTTCTAATTGCTAAAAATACTCCGAAATCCTCATATGTATAAAATCTAAAACCATTATCTTTGTCTTTTTGTGGTTTTAGGAACCCTTTCTTTTCATAAAACCTTAAAGCATCTATTGAAACTCCAAATTCCTTTCCTACTTCTCCTATTTTATATTTCTTCATGTATATCACCTTCAACTCTATAATTCCTTTAAATACCTATATAGTGTAACAAGTTTTGAAAAACAATTATATAAAAATAAAGTGAAACTTTAATCAGTGGGATAAAAGAGATTTCGGATAAAGGTGAAACCTCCTTTTATCAAAATAGAACATCACTGGAAATATAAACTTCTATTATCCTACTACTTCCCCATGCATATCATAAAGCTTTAATGCCATCATTAAATTAAATCTCACTTCCGCATGATTTAAATCAACTGAAATGAGTGATTCAATTTTTTCTAACCTGTACAAGAGAGAACTTCTATGAATAAAAAGTTCTTCTGCCGCACTTTTTACATTTCCATTGTTTTGTAAGAACACATGTAATGTATTATATAAATCAATATTCTTCCCTTCTGAATATTCAATCAGTGGACCAATTTGTTTCTTTACAAAAAGATCTACAGCGGTTGGATGGTTTAAATGATGTAAAATGGCATACGATCCTAGATCTTCAAATAGCGCAAACCCCTGTTTGCGAAAGCGACTATCTAAAATATTTAAAGTCTGTATAGCTTGCTGATAACTAATATAATAGTCTTCCAATTGTTTTGTAACACCGCCAATCCCTAATAAAACACGACAGCCTATAGGTGATGAGCCAATCCATTTTTTTATGCTATAAAACATCGATTCCCAAAATGTATCAGCGATTTTTTTCTGATTTTCAATAGGAACAATTAAAAGTTGTTCATCATTATGGGATACTGCTAAAATACCTGTCCCGATTTCTGGAAGACGCGTCTTAATCAAGTCCCATATAAGTGACTTTTTCGCTTGTTGTTCGAGTAGGTTTCCTTTCTTTAATTCTTTCTCATCGAGTGAAATTGATAATACCGCTACTCGATGTTTTTTGAAAAGATTCCATTGATATAAATTAGCATATTGCAAAATATTATCTCGATCCTCAATTTTTTCAGTTAATAATTTACTAATAAAACTGTCTTTCATCTGTTCTTTCGTATCTAGAACTAGCTTTTGTTTAATAAACTGGATGGAGCATATATTTCGGGCTAAATCAACCGTTAATTGATCAAATTCATCCATCCCTCCACTAGATCTTCGTACTGCTAAATAACCTAAAAAATTACCGCCCCCATTAATAATCCAAAACGAAAAACAATAATCACTATTATTCGGATCATTAATTTGGAAAGTATCAGTAAATCTTTGCTTTTTACGTTCTTCTCTCGTTAGTTCAGCTAAATGTTCTGCTAAGCGACTATCCTTTTCATCATTAAATGCTATTGGTTGCATAAATCTATCAAAAATAAATACTGTATCCTGAAACAGACTACCAAGCATTGTTGTAATACCTTCAAAATTATTATCATCGACCGTTTCTTTTAATAAAGCTTGCTGATAATCTAATAGAAAATGAAGACGTTGCTTATGTTCTTTCTCGCCATTATATAATCTTGCATTATCTAGTATAGTGGCCAAATGATTTGCAATCATTTCAAGTGATTTTGAATCTGCCTCCGTAAAAACCCCTTCACATTTCTTTTCAACGTGTAATACTCCAATCGGTTTCATATCAATAATGATTGGAGCAGTAAACTGTTCACCACCAATCGTTTCAAAAAATGGAAAGTGTTCTTTTAATACATATTTATCCTCAACCATAATTTTGTATGGCCTTCTCATTTCTCCATATGATGGTGGTTGTAGGACAAAACAATTTTCCGTCTCGTTATACAAGTAAACACATGCAAAATGCGAATTTGTTTCCATTCCCGCTTTAGAAGTTACTTCATATACATGCTTTTCTAACGGCACATCTAGTGACAGATTTTTGCTAATCCATCCAAAGCCTTCAATCTTTTTCAACTGCGACTCTTTTTGCCTTGCGACAGCTATTGCCACTGCTATATCTTTTCCGAACTCTTCAAATGATATTTCCATATCTAAAAGCGGGACATGATTTAAAAAGGCGACAATACAAAACCCAAAATGCTGAATATCATCTTTTAACGGGACGGTAAACCAAGTCTCCGCACCAGCACTTTTCAATGTTTCAGATAGAAGACACACTTCTGGTTCATCTGCCGTTTGATCCGTTATGCTTTGATATTGTAGTTTAGAAGAACATTCATCAGCATGAAGAGGAAACGCTGAAGCTAAAGAAGTTAAATTTCCACTCCACGCTTTTGGCAAAAACTGTCCTCCTTCATTAATAATTACAGCAACGAAATCACAATGTAATTCTGCGCAAAAAGAATGAGTTAAATACTGAAGCGCCTCTTCTTCCGTATCGATTTTAATAAGCTGCCTTGATGTATTTCGTAAATGATATTCTATTCTTTTCATTAATCTCTCTCTTTTATTACTAGACACGCCCCATCCCCCATTTCACCTTTTTATCTATTGTATAAGAAACGTCACATAAAACAAAAGTAAATATTCTAATTATTCACTAAACATTTTTAAATCCCGAAGAAATGTGTCCCCGGGATTGATCATTCACTATTTTGCTGTAGTTACATTATTATTTCCACTAGCAATCTCTTTTTTCTCTTTATAATAAATCCCATGTTCTTCCTTAACAAATAACAATGCTATACCACCGATTACAGCAGCAGTCGCAATTGCCGCAAAATTATATTGAGGCAATAAATGCATGGAAAGAAGAATACCTACCAACGTCGGAGCTACCACACCTCCAAGACGCCCAAAGGCCATTGTACTTCCTACTGCTGTTGAGCGCATATTACTAGGATAATATTGAGAAACGAATGCATTTGACATATTTTGAAGTCCGACAGAAGAAGCCCCAATCACTGAAATTAACAAAAACCCCAAAAACATATTATTTACAAATCCGATGAGTGATAACGCAATTGCTCCACAGAAAAATAATGGGACAAGTACCTTTTTAAATCCGATTTTATCTACTATTGGACCGAATATAAGTGTTCCAACAATAGCTCCAATTTGCATGACAGCCGTAAATGTGAGACTTGATTTAAGATCGTACCCTGACTGCATCATAAGCCTTGGTAACCATGTACTCATAGAGTAAATGAGTACGAAAGCACTGAAACATGAAATCCAAAACATAATTGTACTTACGGCGCGCTTTTCCTCAAATAACTTAACAACCGGAGAACCAGCTTCTTTAGTTGATGGTTTTGTAAATTCAATTGCCACATCTTTACTTAATTGTGGATTTACCTTAGCTATTACTTTTTTAGCTTCTTCTATTTTCCCTTTCATTAAAAGAAAACCAACAGACTCAGGAATACTTTTCATTAAAAACGGGATAAACAATAACGGAATTCCTGCTAACCAAAAAACAGGCTCCCATCCTGCTGTCGTAAGAAGGGAACGACTTGTAAGTGCTGCTGCCATTGCTCCAACTGAATATCCGCAAAAAATAAAAGATACGATAGCAGTTCGAACTCGTTTCGGCGAGAATTCTGTTGCTATAGCAATTACATTCGGCATAACTCCGCCAAGCCCTATACCTGCGATAATACGGAAAACCGCAAACATTACAGGACCGTTCGCAAAACCAGCTAGACATGTAAATAGACTAAATAAGATTGTAGTTACTAGTATGATATTTTTACGACCTATTTTATCAGCTAATAAACCAAAGAAAGCAGCACCAATTGCCGTTCCTATAGCTGTATAACTACCAATTGCCCCTGCTGTAACATCCGATATTCCCCACTCTTTAATGAGCGAAGGTACTGTTGCTCCATAAATAACAGCATCATATCCATCAAATGCAATTACGATAAACAACCAAAATATTAACCAAATATGCATGGAATGAATACGACTCTCGTCTATCACATTCATCGGGTTAATCGATTTCATCTTAATAGCCTCCTTATATGGGAATTTTCCCTTTCTTGTATTTCAATATCAGTAAACGCTTTCAATTACCTCCTCCTTAGTTTCTGGTATTTTTTCTGAATTTTCCGTATTTAAATTGTAATAACTACTATTAAAAATTGTTATCCGCTTTTTATAGGAAATAGAAATGTAATATTCCTATTTAATGCGGGCTTCGCTTCATAGCCATTAAAATTTGAACATAAAAAAAGAGGTGTAATAAGCACCTCTTTTGCATGTATTTTGATAATTATTATTCATTCAAACTTTAATTGTTTCTATTGTTTCTTCAAGTTTTTCTATTATTTTTGCTATAGCTGTCATTGAATTCTCTGTTTCAAATTCCCCAACATTTAAAGAATGGTTTGCGTTTTTGACAATCTTAATCTTTAGATTCGATTGATCTAATTGCTCCATTTGACTTGCATTGTATTGATGATCTTTGTCTCCAATTACTAAAAGCCCGTCGTGATGACTGTGTAAGATAGAATCAAAAATCGAATCAAACGTCAGTAAAGGTGTAAGTAATATCATTTTTGACTGTAAGTATTCTTCTCTCTTCATTAAATCATTCGCAATCGGGATTGTTCCGAGTGATTTTCCTAAAAACATCGAATCGTTGTATTGTCCATTTCTTAGCACTTCATTAATAATAGGATTAATATCATCCATCATTACTTTCGTTACTTCTTCCATTGGTTTTTCCATTAACTGTCCATCATAGGAATAATGAATATGAACTACATCTATTTTATTTTCAAGCATAAGCATCGTTGCATAATAAAATAACGGCTTGTCATAATTGTAGCCTGAACCTGAAAACATAAAACAAACCGCACTGGAACCCTTTTCGATATGTGTGTAACGAATGACTTTGTCGTCTATATGTATTTCCTTTTTAGTCCCCTTCACCGTTTTCCCCTCCGGACATGTTTACTTTTGTAAAACGATATGTTCTGTATGAACTGATATATCCATTACCTTTTCTTTTATAAATGCTGGTTGTAAGTTATATGTATCTAATTTTTCTATCGGCACCCACTTAAATATATACCTTCTACCTTCTTCTTCCAAAATATATTGATCCGCTCCATTCGCAGGTAATTCATGTAGCTCTACTTCATAATAAAAACTAATTTCATGAAACTTTCGTTCAGAAAGTGTAAAGAAATTTTCAACTGACCATATTAATCTATTCACTTCAATAGGAACAGCTAGTTCTTCTGCAAGCTCTCGTTTTAATGCATCTTCACTATTTTCTAGCATTTTCACGCGCCCGCCTGGTACGTACCAATAATCTTCGCCTTCATTTTGAAGAATGAGAATCTTATTACCCTGTTTACAAATTGCTCCGACTCGGTAATTAAAACATGTTTCCTCTACTTTAAATGTAAGATCCATCCCAATGCCCCCTATATATTAAATATCGAATTATTACTAAACTATTATGTATATACTGTACAAATAAGATTACTAAATTTTTCTATTTCGTTCAATGATTTTCGAACTTTCCAAAAATTAAATTCAACTTTCTGTCATTATAAATATATATACATATGTTACAATCACAATGCACACTAGAAAAGCAATATGGGGGTACGAATGGAAACGTTATTAATCCAGCAAAATGAGAAATCAAATAAGTTTTGGAAAATCATTGTGAAAGATAGAGACTACGTTGTGTTTTACGGAAAAATTGGCACAGCTGGTAGTGTAAAAGCGAAAGAGTTTGAAACAGAAGAAGAATGTATAAAAGAAGCTAACAAACTAATCGCTTCTAAACGAAAAAAAGGATATACAGACCCGTGCCTTGGGGAAGATTACATAAAGGAAAAAACGATAACGGAAGAAGAATTTTGGGAGTTACTCGCTCGTGCAAAAACGAAAGGTGAAGATCAAGAAGAACAACTAGAATGGCTTACTTCTCACCTTGCTAAACGTACAGTACATGAAATTGTAGCTTTTGATACACATATGCACCGTATTTTGAAAGATTCCTATACGTCTCGTTTATGGGCAGCTGCTTATATTATTATGGGTGGTTGTTCGGATGATAGCTTTGATTATTTCCGTGGATGGTTATTATATCAAGGAAAAGAGACTTACGAAGCATGTATTGAAGATCCAGAACGGTTAATTCCTGTATTAGAAAATTTGAGTGAGTATGATGTTCCAGAAATAGAAGAACTTACGCTATATTTCGGACAAGAAGTATACGTGGAGAAGACTGGGGATGAAGATGATACATACTTTATACTATACCATGTCTTATCAAATGCAGAATTTGAGGAAGTTGATATCGAGTTAGACTGGGATGAAGATGACGAAGAAGGTTTGAAAAATATGTTTCCTAAGTTATGGGAAGTGTATGGAGAAGATCCGATTGAGTGGTAGATGAATATTAGGACTCTGTTTAACCAATAGACAGAGTCCTTTTTTCATAGAATTCTTATTTAAACTCTCTTTATTTCATACCACTTATCTAACAGCACCTTTTCTCTTTCAATTGAAATACCTGCTTTTAATTCCCTATCTTTCGTTTCTCTCATCCACTCATAAACGTCTGTAACAGTATCTTCTAAACTTCTAAAAGCGAGCCCCTCTTTAACCGCGCTCTCTATATTAATAGAGAATCCACCTTTCCATGGATCTTTTTCACCTTCTAATGAAAAAGTTTCTGGAAGCCATAATGGCATCTCTGTCCATGGCTGCACTTTATTCTCATTCATAAATGATTCATCGACCCAAACGAATTCAGCATCGCTATTCGTAACTTCCTTGCACGTATTTAATAGTTCTTCCATCGTCAATTCATAATTTGGACCTGTTACATTGAACTTGCCTGTTTTATTATTTTCTGTCATGTTCAATCCCCAGTGCGCGACATCTTTTATATCAGCTAACTGTACTGGACGGTCTTTTCTTCCTGGCACTAACACATTCCCGCCCTTTGCTACGCGCTGAATCCAGTATGGAAGTCTATCTGTATAATCAAAAACTCCCGAAAGAAGTCCTGCTCTTACGTGTAAAACACGCCCTGGCCAATACCTCTCTGCTTCTTTTTCACATAATACTTTAAGTGCACCGTAATTTTCATAAGGAGATACCTCCCCACTCTCCACAGCCTTTACCTTATCACTCGGTGGTTCAGGTTGTAATATATAGTCTTCTTTTATATGATGCGGAATCCAATCTTTATATACAGAAACACTTGATATAAATGTATAGTGTTCAATATTATTTTTTAGCACTTCTCCTATTTTCTTTATGTGATGTGGAGCAAATCCACACGTATCAACTACAACATCCCATTTTCGGTTTTCTAAACTTGATACATCATCATTTCTATCACCGATTAACTGCTCTATTTCAGGAAAAATTTCTTTATTCGTTCCCCGATTAAATAATGTAACTTCATGCCCTCTTTTCAACGCCTCTTTTACGAAAGCTCTTCCTAAAAAGCGTGTACCACCTAGTATTAGAATCTTCATGTTTCTCCTCCATTCGTGATAAAAAATTCCTTCTATATATTTAACGATTTTTTGTTATGAAAAGTTACGGGGGATTTGTTGTTTTACTTCAATTTTAATTCTATAGGCAAAAAAGAAACCATTTTGAAAAATTAATCAAGATGGTTTCTAAATTAAAAAGTAATTATATTTTATATGTATCTTAACTAAATTGCTAACTCTCATTCTGTTCATTAATTCTTTAACTCCGCACAACTTCCCCATCAACAAATCAATCTCAACAACGAAAGAATAAGCCCGATGCAAAGGCATCGAACTTATTTTTTTAAGCTTGATAGCTAATAGGTGTGAATTAAAATTAATATGAAGTCCAGCCGCCGTCTACAGAAATCACTTGTCCGTTTACAAGACTAGCTTCGTCTGAGCCTAAGAAGATAGCCAGTTGTGCAACTTCTTCTGGTTGTCCAGCACGTGGATTAATTGCCATACCTAATGCTTGGCGGCTCGCACCAAGTTCGCTCATATTTGTCATTGTAGAAGCAATGTTTGTTATGACTGCTCCAGGAGCGATACCGTTACAACGGATGTTGTTGTTCGCATACATAAAGGCAGTGTTTTTTGTTAGGCCAACGACTGCATGTTTAGATGCTGTGTAAGCAGCACCAGCACGTGCACCGTATAATCCACCTGCAGAAATATTATTGACGATCGTACCGCGTCCTTGTTCCAAGAATAGATTCACTGCAATACGCATTGTTTTCATTACAGATACTGTATTCACAGAGAAAACCTTCTCCCAGCGTTCGTCTGAAACTTCACCAACAGGCTCCATTCCATCCATAATACCTGCATTATTAACAAGAATATCTAATTTCCCGTAAGCTTGTTTTGTTTCATCGAAAAGACGTTGAACATCTTCATCAGAGGTAACGTTTGTTTGAACAGCTATGGCCTCTGCACCTATAGCTTTAATTCCTTGTGCTACATGTTGAGCCCCTTCTAAGTTTAAGTCTGATACAACGACTTTTGCTCCTTCTTTTGCATAACCTTCTGCAATTGCTTTCCCCATGCCTGACGCAGCACCAGTGACAATTGCTACTTTACCTTTTAATCTCATCTGAAACGGCCCCCTTTGTCTTTTATTGTACAGTTGTTCAATAAAAATTATAATAATATAAAAGAACGCTTACAATGAGCAAAAAAGCGATAAATGTTCAATAATTAACACATCGTAAGAAATGTGTTCAATAAGAGGTGAAAAAAATAATGCGTACAGATATACGTATTGTGAAAACAAAAGAGGCGTTACATAACGCATTGTTAGAATTATTAAATGAAAAAACTTTAGAAGTCATCTCCATCTCGGAAATTTGCAGAAAGGCAAAAATAAATCGTGGTACATTTTACTTGCATTATAAACAAGTAGAAGATTTATTTGAGGAGTATTTTAAAGAAATTACAGCAGATTTGACACGTTCTTATCAAGAACCTTATCGCTATGTATCAGTATTGAAAACTAGTAAATTAGATCCTTCTACAATTCGGATTTTTCATCATATCGAAAAATATAAATCATTCTACAGAATTGTTTTTTCCAAAAAGGTTCCTTTAATGTACTATTATTTATTTTTTGAGGAAATAAAGCATTTGTTACTTCAAGATAAAGAGGCTTTGCTTAATGAAGGAGTGAACCATTCACTTTATTGTTCCTACCAAGCGAATGCGATTATTGGCATCATTATTGAGTGGTATCAACATGATTTTTCTTATAGTACAAGTTATTTAAATGATCAACTTGTTCAATTTTTAAATATGGGAGTAGACGGTTAATTTAAAACAAAGTTGTATTGTTTATTAAAAAGATGTACCGAAACTAACTACACTCTGTTACGGCACTAACTGGGCAGGATAGCTCAATAAGAAAACTATCTCCATATGAAATAAAGTAACTCCAAAATATACAATAAAAGTTGATTTTGGAGTTATTTTTTGTTTAATTCACTTTACTTCGGCACTCTGCATCTAGACGGTAAATCTGTTGACCACGGCAAGACTTTATCAATTTTTTCTTCATTGTTTAAATCGATATTGGAGAACATCTAATTCTTTCTTCCGTAATCTTAATTTAACGACTTCTTTCTCACAACACTTACTTCTATCATAGAGAACAAAACAAGTATAACTAAATCTTTAAAACTTAATTCCCCTATACTCGTAAGCTGTATAGAATAATAATGATTAAAATAACCATTTTTACGCTCATAAAATTTCTCATCATAATAATCTCGAATTGATATAGCTATAAGTATCGGCAATATCGTTAATATAAATCCAATAAATAACATAATGAATATTTTTCTATTCACTGCTACTTCTTTTAATATTAACTTCATATATCCTCCGCATTTTATTACCTTTTTAATAGCTTTGATTAAACATAAATCTTTACTATAAAACTACTGAATTTACCTAATTTATTGAGGAAAGTGAAATTGAAGAGATTAAACAGATGATGTTCTTATTAGTGCTTTATATGGGCACAATGATTTAGTATTTTTATTATACATAGAAAACATGGGGCAAAATCAGGTTACGGAAAAATTTTACATTAGTAACATATAATTTACATTTAATTAATATTGGCTGTTTTCGTAAACACTGTTGTTTTTTATAAAATGAAATTTCCATGTGATTTGCTTTATAATATATATAGAATTATTTTACAGATTAATCGGAGGTGATTATATGAATTTGCTTAATATCTCTTTTGTGATATTGATGATGGCAGGATTATTATTGATTGTTTATGGATTACAGAAAAAATCCCAATTAACAATGCTCTTTGGTGGGATGGCTTTCTTAGCACCAATATTTTATTTCATTGGTTGGACTCCTCTTTTACCTTTTGTTGCTCCGATTGCATTGGTAATTTCATATCTTGGGAAGAAAAAGGTAAAACCGCTTAAACATACTCTTTAAGGGGTCTGTTTTTTTGCACACCTTAACATTTCAACTGTTCTATAATTTGACTTCTGACACGCTGAAATAAGCATTTTCTCTACTCGTTTATCAAAGGCTAAGTCTTTGCCTATTTCGAGCCAACGGAACCAAAAAAGTTAAGTATCCGAATATTAGAGTTAATATATAAAAATCTTATTTATTAAAACAATGCTCCTATCAAATTGACAGGAGCATTGTTTTTTCAACCTCTATTTACTTTTATATACTTGAATTGAAATGATCGAAATTAAACTGAGCAACCCCATAAATAAACAAGTCGCGCCTAGAATTGTATAAGAATTTCCGTATCCTTGTAATAAAGCTAAATACGTACTTGTATCCATATGACCGCCCTGCTCTGCAACAGATTCACTTGTTGCCTTACTCCCCATTTCTGGTGCATTTATTAGTACATACACACCGATAATAGCTACTAAAGCTGAAATGATTTCTACAACATTAGACTTTGTCATCATACCCTCACCTTTCAAACAACGTCTTTTATCCATCTAGTGAAGTCTCTTTCTATCTCTTACTATACTAGCAAAAAAAAGAGATATAATTTAATCCCCTTCTCTATTACTAGAATCAATAATATGAAAATATTCATTCTGTCTATTTCCATTTCATATATAATTAAAATATCCAATATTTGATTAACAAATTATATGTACTTAGGTAGGTGATAAATATTAATAAAAACATAGT
Source organism: Bacillus sp. SIMBA_074 (assembly GCF_046534555.1). Taxonomy (NCBI): domain Bacteria; kingdom Bacillati; phylum Bacillota; class Bacilli; order Caryophanales; family Bacillaceae; genus Bacillus; species Bacillus sp. SIMBA_074. Next base: position 16,750 of record NZ_JAWRYM010000019.1, read on the forward strand.
TTATCATTCAACATTTTACATTTATTCTCTCACATCGTTCTTTTATATCTTTTTGCTAAACATAGAAAATGGTCGTAGTTATTTGGGTTTCACGATGGTTGTTCCGTTGTTAGCCGTTATTTTATATCAAAAAGCATATAAGAAACAAGAAATTTTTCATACATTTGGCATTTCACGTCCAACATTAAAATCACTAATTTTCTCCATTTTATTCCCACTACTTCTAGGTCTATGTCTCCATTTCTATTTTTATATTTATAATATAAAGTTCTTATTTAATCACTGCAATGAATTGGGATTTCTCCTACTCATTGGTCTTACAATTGCAGCTTTGTCTGCATTTTTAGAGGAAATCATTTGGCGCGGGAATCTTCATTACTATTTACGAAAAAAATATTCATTAATACAAACCGCAATAATTACAGCTTCACTTTGGTCTTTATGGCATTTACCAGTAGCACTCTTTTATAAGAACTATGAGCTATGGTTTGTAGGAATATTAAGTTATCTATCATTATTATTTATATTATCTATAATTTTGACGTACACGAGAGAGTACGGTCGTTCTGTACTACCACCCGCAATTTTACATGGTATGTTTAATGTATTTTTTTTAATAGATGGATTGCAAAACAAGTGGGATGCCAGCCTAATGGAGTTAATTAAATTTATCTTTTTAGCAATTGCGCTCTGCATTATGTATCTTATACATCGAAAAGTTAAAAAATAGTTAACAATTTAAAAAATTGTTTCAGTTTAATGTACCTTAATTAGCTCATTAAGTACTTCAACACCTTTCAATTATTCAATAATCGTATAGGTGTTGAAGTTTTCTAATTTTAATTGAACGACTCCGTTCTCACAGCACTTATTTCAATTATGTAGAACATAGCAAGTATAACTATTTCTCCTATTGTAACTTTTGTAAAACTTTTAAATAAGGAAATATACACTCTTTGATTAATCTCCATCTATCCTGCGCTTCCGGTATAATCTCTGAAGCAATCACCACCACCAATTCCTTCTCCGGAATACAGCAAATCACATTCCCACCATCGCCCATTGCACAGTATGAAAAGATTCCATCTTCTTCTCGTAACCACCATAAGTATCCATATCGATTTGGATTCATTGCTATTGATTCTTGTACCCATGACTTTGAAAGGATTTGCTTTCCACCATAAATACCTTCATTCAAATACAAATGTCCAAACTGAGCCATATCTCTAGCTGTTAACGTAAGTCCCCAGCCGCCCGTTGAAATACCGTTTGGATCGTGAACCCATCCTTTTACATCCTTTCCGAATAAATCATCGAATCCAAATGCTTTCATATTGTAGTTTGGAATTTCTCTCATACCGATAGGCTGAAATAAGTATTCATTCGCAAATTCACGGGCACTTTTTCCTGTTACACTCGTAATGATTGCTGATAATACATGTGCACCTGCGGATGAATATTTAAAAGATCCAATTTCTCCGCCTTTTCCTGCCCTATTTAACGTATACTTCACCCAGTCCATTTGTGTACATAGTTCTTCTAACGGTTCCTGCCAGTCCGCATAAGGATATGAAGCTGTCATTGTAAGAAAATGCCGTACTGTTATTTCAGATGAATTAGAATTATATTCTGGGAAAAACTCTATTACGTTTTGATCAACGCTTTTTATATAGCCTTTATCTACACATATACCAATTAGCGCAGAGATAATCGTTTTTGTGACAGACGCTATATGAAATGCATCATCTAAACCGTAACCATTATAATATTTTTCAAAAATAACATTATCTTTCTGCATTACTAACATACCATTAATATTTTTGTATTCTTCTTTTATAATGCAATCTAACTTTTCAGCAGTTTTCATTGTTCTTCCCCCTTAATCAATGATTAAAAAGGTTCGATTGGTACATATATATCAACTATATGTTTCTGTTCTTGGTGCTGCCTTGGATCATTTTTATACACTTCAAAAGGATACGAATCTCTCGGTTTATACCCGCTATTTGGTAGCCATTCACAGTATAAAAAATCCCATGCACCCTTGTATTCATCTTGGAATATTTCAAAATGACCTACCGCATACTTGCCTGAAGGTATTACCATTATTCCAATGTCGCTCGTTTCTACTGCGGACTCATTCGGAATTGTTATACATAGACTTGTTCTTAACTGATAGTCTTCTGTAAACTCATGATGATCGTGGTAAATTGTTAATACTTTCGTATCCTCGAATACATGGTAGTTCTGCTCCGATGCGTAATGAAATAATTTTTCTATCATTTTTGGAAAATCTATAGCTAACTCTTTATATGTACCTACATGTCTTATGTATACGACGTTTACGGTCTCCGCTGTTACAATCTCAACATTTCCTCGAACCTTCTTACATTCATTGTATTGAGAAGGTTCACTTACGTCTTTGCAATTCTTGCTATTGTGGCTTCGATATTGAGATGGACTTACTCCGTAATAACTTTTAAATGTTCGGGAGAAAACTGCTGAATCTGTGAACCCGAAGTGATACGAAATGTCTGTAATCGTCATATCTGGCCGGTATGTAAGTAAATGTGTTGCCCTTTCTAGTTTCAAGCGATTTACATACCGAGATAACGGCTCATCTACTATTCCTTTAAAAATTCTATGAAAATGATACTTCGAAAATCCTGCTACATCCGCTAATTCTTCAATTGAAAGTGAATCATTTATATGTGATTCTATATAATCTTGCACTTTATAAATACGTCGTAAATATTCATTTCTACTTTGAGAACTCTCCATATTTATCACTCCTCACAACAAATAGGCTAACTTTACGTCAGCCTACTTTACATATTTTTTAAAAATAAAACTCTACTCCCACCGTTCCCGTCATAATTTGTATGTACGGATACACCTTCCATTTCATCATCCCCAGCCTCAATTCGAAAACCAATTTCTTGATGAAATAGTATCGAGTTTTTATTCACCGGTGACGTGATTGCTTTTACAACTTTACGGTTGTTTGCACGAGCGACATCAAAGAAATAAGAATACAGTGTCGATGCGATTCCGCTTCTTCTATATTTCGGATTTACACCAATAAAATGAACGTACGCTTCATCTTTATGTGTTTGTGAAAAAAATCCGCATAAGAAACCTAACGTTTCTCCCTCTTCTTCAATGATAAAACTCGTTTCTTGAAAGTGGACGAAGAACAACTTTGGCAACATATGAGCCATATCTCTCCCGCCCCACCAATCATTTAATACGGAATGAATCTTTACATAATCTTCCCCTTGAATGTTTCTTACTCGCATGTATTTCTCCCTTTCACTCACTTCATTTTTTCATATATTTTAATAACTGTTTCGACTAAAAGAATGAATACCCAAATACCTGAAAATACAAGAACAGACTGGAATATCGATCCAATTACCATAACACCAACTGCACCTGTTATTGAAAATGATATTCCACCAAGCCCTGGATCCTGTATAAGTGCTCCAGCAGAAAAAGCAGTTATAATAGATACGATTAAATAAATAACACTCATTATTTTTAATATTTTTATAGAAAGATACGATGTTTCTTCTTTCTCCACTTGTGATAATTCGATTTCCCCACTTGCAATTCCTTTTTGCAAGCAGTCTTCGCATAAAAATTCTTCCTTAATTTTTTTACCACCATGCAATGTACCTGTTATTTCTTTACATCGCGAACACTTCCGATTTATCATGTTTTTATCACTCCAATCTAATAAGACTATACTTATATAATTCTACATTTACCTTAATATCCCTTTTATGTATTTTATAGAGAAAGGTCGTGTTTTATGATTTCGAAACTCACATTTGGCTCTAAAAAACCTACTGTTCATTATGTATTAAGGCCTAGTTGCTATGCGGTTATTTTTAATTCATCTGCTTCAAACATAGCCATTATCCAAAAAGGAGAACGCTTCTTTTTACCTGGTGGCGGTATGGAAAGTAAAGAAACAAAAGAAGAATGTTTACATCGTGAATTACTAGAGGAGTTAGATTGGGCAATTGAAATTGATCAATATATCGGTAATGCAGCACGATATTTTTATGCGGAAAAAGAAGATACACATTATTTAAATGATGGGTTCTTTTACATTACGAGCATGGTAAACAAGCAAACTGAAACATCTGAAGAAGATCATGTTTTACAGTGGATGCCTCCATTACTTGCTATAGAGCTTCTAATTCATGATCATCAAAAATGGGCCGTTGAACAAGCGCTTTTATTACGAAACAAAAAATGATCTCCTTCTATATGAAAGAGATCATTTTTACTGTTAGCTTACTTTTTTCAAATTGAGAGCTGGCTTTTTGATTCCGCCTTTTTTTACAACATATAAACCGATGAAGATTATAAACCCGCCAACTAGCTGCATCATATTGATTTGCTCTCCAATTGTTACAGCTGCAAAGATAACTGCGAACAATGGTACTAGATACATATAAACCATTACTTTCGTTGAGCCAATTTTACTAATACCGACATACCACATTGCAAGTCCGAAGATTGTCGCAAAGACGATTGAATATGCTAGTGATCCCCAGCTTGGCGTATCTACTGGCCACGTTAATGTATTTACGTTGAATAAACAGTATGTAACGAGAGGTACAATTCCAATTAAAGTAGACCATGATGTGACTCTCATTGCGGAATATTTTGTGATAAGTGGTTGCGCTAAAATGGGATACCATCCCCACGCAATTGCTGCGACTAATCCAATTACATTTCCGAGCCACGCATACTCGTATGTAGCTCCTCCCGTATGCCCTGTTAATAAAACGAATGCTGCACCAATAAACGCTATTATTGAACCAATTTGTACTTTCATCGAAAAACGTTCTTGTTTGTGCAATACTGCTAATATCCCTGTAAAAATAGGTGACATCGCAATTAATAATGAGGCGTTCGTTGCGGAAGTATATTTTACAGATAGCATAAACATCGTTTGATACATTGTCGTTCCAACGATACCGACTGCTAGTAATCGTAACCAATCTTTTCTTTCAATGCGAAGTGAGCGTTCCATTAAAAATGTAATAAGTAATAATACCGGAGATGCTACTAAAAATCGTAAACTATTAAATTGAATGGATGACATAAATGCCACGCCATACTTTCCAATTGTATAATTTGCTCCCCATACTAATGCTACTGATACTAGGAGCCATTCCATTTGCCATCGTTTCATCCGAATCTCCCCTTCCCTATTTAGCATAGTAAAATTGGCTGGATATAACACCGTCCAATTGGCTGTTTTTTTACCCAGCCAATTTGTTATACTTGATGTAGTTAAGAGATGCGGAGGCGTTTGTATGGAATGGAAGCTAGATAACGACAGTAAAATCCCAATTTATCAGCAAGTTGTTGACTTTATTGAAAGACGTATTACATACGGAGAGCTTCCCCCAGGTAGCTTCCTCCCTTCAGAACGGAAATTAGCTACGCAGTTAAATGTAAACCGAAGTACGGTAACGACTGCTTATAATGAACTACGTGCTATGGGAATTGTAGAAAGTACGACCGGTAAAGGTACACGTGTGAGTACACATATGTGGGGTGTTTCTCCAACATTAACGCCGAACTGGAGAGGTTTCGTAGAAGGTGGTACTTTTTTACCAAACTTACCATTACTTCGCCATATTCGGGCAGAAGTACAGCAAAATGAGAACATTATAGATTTCGCAAACGGAGAGCTCGGTTGTAACCTCTATCCCCACGATCAACTACAAACAATTTTACGAGAACAACCGTTAACGCAGTCATTAAGTTACGATCACCCTCAGGGCTATCTCCCGCTAAGACAAGCGGTAGTAAAATATATGAAGGAATATTTAAAAGTTGAAGCGACCGAACAATCGATTATGATTACATCCGGCGCCCAACAAGCACTTCACCTTATCGTACAATGTTTATTAAACCCAGGTGATGCGGTCGCTTTCGAAAGTCCATCGCACTGTTATTCCTTACCGCTATTCCAATCAGCAGGTATTCGTATTTTCCCATTACCTGTCGATGATCAGGGTATTAATCCAGACGATGTGCAAGAATTATATAGAAAGCATCGTATTAAAATGATCTTTTTAAATCCAAATTTCCAAAACCCTACGGGAACGATGCTGCATCCAAACCGTAGAAAAAAACTTTTATCACTTTGTGCAGACTTACGAATTGCGATCGTTGAAGATGATCCATCTAGTTTACTTACGTTAGAAAATAAACAACCTTGCCCTACTTTGAAATCAATTGATGGAAATGGAACTGTCATTTATGTACATTCCTTATCAAAAATGATTGCACCAGGTTTACGAGTTGGATGGCTTGTCGCTCCGCAGTCAGTAGTAGAGCGATTATCTGACGCACGTCACCAAATGGAATTAGGAATGAGTATATTCCCCCAGTGGCTTATGCAGCAATTTTTCGAAACTGTACCATTCCAGTCACATATCGTACCGTTACGAAAACAACTAGCAGAAAAAAGAGATATTATCGTCCGCGCTCTAAACGAGCAACTGCATGATAAAATCTCTTTTTCCAATCCGACCGGTGGTATATACATATGGGGAAAATTAAACGAACCGATAAACGAAAAACAACTTATTATGCAAAGTTTAAAACAAGAAATCGCCTTTATGCCGGGCAGTATTTTCGGTGCAAAAGATGGTTACATTCGTTTGTCTTATGGAAAAGTAAATATTGATCAAATTGAAGAAGGTATTTCTCGTTTGCGTGAAGCTATTTTAGTTTGTGAAAAATAACATTAAGTAAAGAGATTTCGTTTGACAAAAGCAAAATCTACCATTATTATCAACACGAACCTATTTATCCCGCTATTTGTGGGCAGTAAAACTCACACCTCAAAATTCAGCTGGAACAAAGAAGTTAGGTGGGAGATTAACTGCCCGTAAACGCCCGATTGGTTCAACTAATAATCAGTGGGGGATGAACAACCCCCCACTGATTAAAGTTTCACTTTATAGGAGTGATAAAAATGAAAATTTACGTAGATGCAGATGCTTGTCCTGTAAAAGATGTGATTATTTTTGAAGCTACGAATGCAGAAATTCCTGTTACCCTCGTTACTAGCTTTTCTCATTATTCTAATGCAGAACAGCCAGCAGGTGTGGAAACAATTTATGTTGATTCTGGAGCAGATGCTGCGGATTACCGGATTATGCAGTTAGCAAAAAAAGAAGATTTAATCGTAACGCAAGATTACGGTCTTGCTTCGCTTGCTTTAGCAAAAGGCTGTATCGTTCTACACCATAAAGGCTATAAGTATACGAATGAAAACATTGACCAACTGTTACAAACACGTTATTTAAGTGCAATGGTTCGAAAAAGCGGCAAGCGTACAAAAGGGCCAAAACCATTTACAGCAGAAGATAAAGAGAAATTTAGAGAGCTCTTTAAAAGTATAATTTCACTTTAGAAATGAATCTTCTATTTGTAGGGAAAACTTTTCAAAGAAAAGAAGAGAATATCCAAATGAACATTCTCTTCTTGAGGTTTACCCGTTTAAAAAGAAGGTAAATTATCTAAGTTATTCTCTTTTATACCATCTGGTTCACTACGTATAATATCCCTACCATACTTATGAAATACGTCCACATGAGCTAACTTCCCTGATTTCGCTTCATTAAGAGCAGTAATATAATCTAACTCTCTACCACTACTTGTCTTAAAAGCAATTAAATCACCTTCATCATTTTTACGAACTGCAACAATTTGTTCTGCTCCTGAATTGACTTCATTGTCTACTTCAAATTGAGCTTGCTCTTCTCCTTGATGTAAGTAATCATTATAAACTTTTTCAAAGTCTTTTTTGTCCATAAATTTCACCTCCAACACATTTTATTAGTATGGTTGTGAGGTGTTGGTTTTATGTACCTTTCTCTTAACAAAATGTATTTTTATTTATTATAAGTTTTGAATCATATATTCTAATTTAAATGCTTTTTTTTAATACCTACGCAAATCCTTCAAAGTCTCCAATATATCATCTGTAAAGGCAGTAGCACCCTCATTCTCTAAAGCTGTAAAATATAAACTTCTTAAGAAAGACCTAATATTTTGTACTAAAATAGCATGCTGAGGATGTCGGATGTCTTCAACAATTGCTATACTATGTAGCCAGTTGCTCCACTCTTCTTCAGTTAAAAGGTTTTGATTACGTAACGACATAATTGGCGTTACTAATCTCTCATCCTCAAAGTGTATGTATACGTAGTCATTCATACGAACTTTTTGACGAACAGCAGCTAGTATTGCATATGAAAACTCACGATTTTGTATTGTACGTGCTAAAGCATCTAGTGCATCTGCCGCATGTGCAGTTGAGTGTGCCCAACCTTTTCCTTCTACGTAACCTCTTACATCTTCTTCTAAATAGACATATTCCAGCACTTGTTCTGCTACACTGTACAGTTGTTCTTCAGATAACAATGGTTCTCTTTCATGAACAGATAAAATAAGTGGTGGAATTAAAACAGAGAACGCACGTTTAAAAACAGAATCTGTGCCCTTTTCACCAATTTTATAAAATAAATAATCAGGACTAATTGCTTGTAACATTAATCCTCGTAATTCTTTTTGTCTAAATACATCATTTGTAATCCATTTGTGAAGCGTACTATAAATCAAATCATCACGTAATTCAGCATCAGGTGATCCGATATAATCTAACATCCACTGTGCGTATGGATATGCGTCTACGTCTTCTGGCACAGCATAATTATTATTTTGAATTTGTTGTAATTCTTCTTTTAGTTCTAGTACTTCTGTCATTATATTTCCTGTCCCCTTTTTACGTTTTTCAACTTATTTTCGCCTTATCCCCTGTAATTTCCCTCATAAAATTAAGTCGACTTTTAATATAGTTTTAGTCCCTATCTTTCTATGAACTTGATTCAATTATATAAATTTCTCCCGAGAAATAAAAGGAAATACATTGGAACACCAAAGCTTCTCACTTTGTTTACATGCATTTCATGTAAGTTTAGGCTATAAAATAAAGTATTTTTTTCATTTGTATTCAAACGTAGTTACAATCAAAATTCAAATCATTTTAGAACTTGTTTAATAAATTCTGTTTTAGCTTTTGTGTATGCTTCTCTATCTTGGTTAAACCTTTTAGCTAACTCTTGCTTTAGATTTGAATAATCATAAACTAATTGTGGATTTTCTCGTAAGCGGTTACGAAATAAAAGTTGTTGCTCCCATCGTTCAGTTCCTTTAATCATCAAATGCAGATGAGCTACACGCCTATTATTCTTCACTTTCACAAAGAACCTTCTCCAAGGTCTTTCATCTAATTCCGGGCCTACATAATGCCAATCATATATAGACAATTCTGCTGAAATATCGAGCACTCTATCAAATGAGTCTGTTTCAGCCATTAGATCAATGATAGGTTTTGCAGGTAAACCAGGTATGGATGTACTTCCTATATGTATTACTTTTCTAATACCGAGAGGAGCAAGCAGTTCATAAAGTTGCTGTTCTTCATATCGGCCTTTATCTTGCCAATCAGGTTTTGCATTAACTATCTCTACTGACTCATTCGCCCATACAGGCCAATCGTTCGGATTATCTTTTTTATCCACCCAACACATCCCCTTTCACGAACTTTTTGTTATATAAACGATTTTATATTCCTTTAAATACAACTTCCGGATTCTCAAAATCACTATTAGAAAATACAACGTCCGCACACTCTTTCGGATTATGCTCGTCTATATACATCTTACAAGCTGCATGATACCTGTTCAAAAACATCTTTTCAGCTTCTTCATAACTTCCAAAAGCTTCAGTTTCTCGCTTTGCACCACGTTTTCTTGCAATCTCAAAATCTGTATCTACAAAAATTTTATAATCAAATAGATGCTCAACTTCTTTTTTCAATAGAAATGTTCCACCTACTATTAACACCATATTTGGCGAGGCCACTAGCGGCTCATTATGTACAGGGATATCCGTTATTAAGTTATGAGAAATCGTTTCATACTGTAAATTCCCATTAGGTCCTAAAGGTTTTAATAGCCTTTCTTTGAAAGCTGTATAATCGTGTGCGTCTTCGTAATACCCTCTTGCGGACTCTTTTCCTTGTGCATAACGAATCACTCTAGGGTTATGAAAATCGTCAATGCTGGTGCGTATTACTTGCACTCCCCGATTTTTCATTTCCTCTGCCAGTTCGTTTGCAAATGTTGTCTTTCCTGAAGCTGTTATACCATTTACTCCAACTCTTATTGGATGGGTTAATTTTAACGTTAAAATATGATTAGCAATTTCTTTCATGTATTGTTTTCGGAGCATGACATTCCCTCCTGTATATTGTTTACATAATATAATTGCAGTAAATTAAATTTATCGCTATTTGTTGGTAAATCGATATATTGAAAAAAATCGTTGATATATTTTAAGTTATGATAGATATATTTTTATTGATTTATATTTTCCTTATTTCCCCTTAAAACCTCGATATAAAGCAGTCCGTAATTCTTGCTTGTATTCTTCAATTTCTGGCATATCCAGCTCCTCAGCTAGTCGGATGGCTAGTTCAATATCATATGGTACACGCACGAGTTGAATGGAAAAGCTTGCTGCTTCTTTTTCATTGTATGTTCCTTCAAAAATTAAATAGGAAGCTTGTGTAATTTCAAGTGGATTACCTACACTACCAGCATTACATAACGTTTTCCCTCTAAAATTTTGCACATACGCCTGATGAACGTCACCGTAACAAACGACATCTGGTTTTCTTTCCCCTTCTATATTCTCTGTCAACTCACTATTTTCGAACATACTAATACGCTCTTCTCTTGTTGCATGCGGTTGAATTCTTTCATACAAACTTCTCGGTGAAGCGTGGAACATACGAATCAGTTTCCCACTCATATAAAACTCGATTGAAAATGGTAAGCTTCTTAAATACTCATTTTGTTCTTCTGACAATTGTTTTTGATGCCATTTTAACGCTTCAAATTCAGTTGGTTTTGTAATGAAATCATCCCAGTTTCCCATTACGGTTCCTTCACATTCTTTACGAACAATTTCAATTACTTCGCTAGAATGGGGGCCTTTTCCTACTAAATCCCCAAGACAAATAATGCGATCGATTCCTCTTAATTTAATATCTTTCAGCACAGATTCTAATGCCGGAATATTACCATGTATATCTGAAATTACCGCAATTTTATCCAAATGAATCCCTCCGTTATTTATTGTTTATTATATCCTCATGTTGTGATTGATACCATTTTGGAATATAAGATGAAAAATGATTATGCTCTTCTATAATTCGGTTCAATCTTTCTTTCACATCCTCTACTAAATGCGGTGTAGTTCGGTTTGTCCATACGATATCCGCTGGGAATGTCATCGCTGCATATAATGAATACAGTTTCCAAAAATGGAGTGAAGGTTCACCTCCGCAATAACCGTGAACTTGACCAACCGCAAATGGTTTGCTTATTCTTGTAGTAAAAATCGCTACGTTATAAAAATCATGTATTGGATCGCCAAAATCATATCCACCAAAATCGATAACGATAAACTCCTTATCGTGAATCATACTATTCGCTGGATGGAAGTCATCATGTAAAAATGTGATAGGACGATTTTTTAATAAGTCTCTATGATTCTCTACAAAGGTTAATACTGGCTTCATATCTAGAAAGTCTACCTCTAAGTCTGCTAATGCTTTCAAGTATCTCTCGTACTTGTTCCACTGAAACGTTTCCCACGAAGCAATGACATTCTCTTTTTCTATTGTATGAATTCTCTTTAAAACTTCTCCAGCTCTTTTCCCCGCAGCATACTGCTCTTTCACCGATAACTTGCCTAAACTCTCTTCTCCATTTACTCCGTCAATCCATTCAAATATTTGAACGCATTTATTTAATTCTTCAAGTCTTATGAAATGAGTTAATTTTGGCGTCGGGATATGTAATGACTCCAACTGTTTCATATACGTATATTCTTCTTGTTTTCGTTCAAAATTTGCAGAATCACACACTTTTACAAAATACGTTTCTCGATTCTCTAATTCAACTTTATATTTCTCTTCATGTGAAAAACCTTTTGTAATAGCTGTACATTTTACAATATGAGGCCACCCTAGTTTTCTCTCTATCTCTCTTAACATTTCTTCCACAAAGTTCACCTCTATTCATATATGTACAAACTACCTAACACCTCATACTCTCGTTTATTTCCCCCTTTAAACTCCACTGCAAAAGGATATTCACCCTGGTTCTTTATGCGTTCTTGCACTAGCCCTTCCCCAATCGGTTCACAAAATTGTACGCTAATATTTCCAAACGATACACTTTGACATTCAGCATTCCACTTTACATTTTTTGTGACCGAGCTTGCTGTTAGTCCCATTACTTCTTTCCATTTCCGCACTGTTTCTCGAACATTTTTCACCGCATAATGAATCGTTTCAATTTCTTGTACTTTATTTTTATGTTCAGTGATCGTCCCTATTTTACGTAAATCGTTTCTTCTTTCTTCGTCCGTTTCATTCCACTGTATAAAGAAAGGTAATTTCGGTCCGTTCTCTTCTTGCTTTACAAATAACATTTTCCATTCTAAAAGCCGACCATCTTTTCTCATCCGTTTCCCTTCAAATGGTCCTATCGTATGTAAGCCGTGCTTATTAAACTTATTTGCTAGTTCTTCAATTGCATCTGTTCGAATTGCGATTTGTAGCATCCCTTCTCCATTTTTTAATTTCACCACTGTTTCTTGTACTAATGGATTTTCCGCTTCTTTCGCTTTTTCTTCATGCTGAACTGCTAAAAATTCTATATATGATAAATCAAAATAACATAAACTATTCCAAGTACCCCAAGTCGTATGCTCACCGCCTATTGCAGTATGAAATCCATGCTCCTGCATTTGTTTTGCCGCTTCCCCCGGTGTACAATGCACTGCGTGAACGAGATGATCAAATGCTAACATATTCTTTCTCCCCTTTCTCTCCATCCTTTCATTGTATATTTTATTTTTCTTTCATTCAATTCCAAAAACTTAAAAACCTAGTTGATTTATAAGATTAATATGCATTATAATAAAACAAATTAATATGTTGCTGATTGGAAAAACCAAAGGCACTTTTCTCACACGGGAAAAGTGCCTTTTTCATTTATTATTACAGGGGGATTATTTATGCAGAAATTAATTATCTTTGCTATTATTGGATTTTTCGCTCAATTGATCGATGGCGCACTTGGTATGGCGTACGGGGTAACGTCTACCTCACTATTATTAATGTTTGGTATCGCACCAGCTGTAGCTTCCGCATCAGTTCATTTAGCTGAAGTCGTTACAACCGCCGCTTCTGGTGCATCTCACATCAAATTTGGAAACGTTGATAAATATACAGTTTCTAGGCTTACATTACCAGGAGCAATTGGCGCATTTATTGGAGCATGTTTTTTAAGTAATTTACCTGGCGATGTAATTAAACCGTACATTTCCATATTTTTATTTACTTTAGGGGTTTATATTTTATTACGATTCATCATTCAAAAACAAATTGTTTCTTCAAATAAGCGTATGTCTGCAAAACAACTTGTACCACTTGGCTTATTCGCTGGATTCGTCGATTCAACTGGCGGCGGTGGTTGGGGGCCTATTACGACACCTGTTCTACTTGCAAAAGGAAATGATGCTAGAAAAGTTATTGGATCTGTAGATACGAGCGAATTTCCTGTTTCACTCGCTGCAACAATCGGCTTTTTCATCTCACTTGGCTGGGAACAAATAAGCTGGGTTTGGGTATTTGCCCTCATGCTTGGTGGTATTGTTGCCGCACCAATCGCCGCATGGTTAGTACGCATCGTTCCTTCTCATTTACTTGGCGTACTCGTTGGCGGACTTATTATCTTTACGAATATTCGTACACTGCTTACTACATTTAAAGTTGATCCAACTATTATTACACTTTCTTATGTTGCAGTTGGTCTTGTCGTTATTATATCTATTTTTATTGCTGTTCGTAATCATTCCAATCGTTCTAACGTATCGACAGCCGGCTATCCGAAAGATCAAAAACAAATGCTACCATAATTAATAATAATACCGCCCGATTTACTTCGAGCGGTATTTTTTATTTTTCTATTTTCCAATTGACCATCGTTTCAGTACTATTTACTCTTTTCATATGTAATTTCTCTAATACACGAATGGAGCTATAGTTATCAAGGAATGTCTCCGCTATAATCGTTTCCACTTCCCCTGTTTGAAAAGCCCATTTCATTAATTCACTAACTGCTTCTGTTGCATACCCTTCATTCCAATATTTCTCAATAAATCCGTAACCAATTTCTACCGTATGTTGCTCATTCGGTTTCCCTTTAAATCCTATATCACCTAGAACAACATCATCCTCTTTCCGAATAACATACCACGCGCCCCACGGTAATACAGCCGCATCTTGTTTCAAATTTTCTACATGTCCTAAAATATGCGGGCCACTATTGTATCCTTGATTATTCGCAATTTGAACCCACTCTTCCGTACACGGGATAATATGTAATCTTTCCGTTTCTAATTTCATAATGATGTCCCCTTTTCAATTAAACAATACTACAATTTTACTATAAATATATAGAATATTCATTCTTTTTTTTGCGTACGCATATGTTTATTCTTTGAAACAAAATAAAAAACTAATCCTTTTTGATATTTTTGTCGAATTATATATTCTGAATTTTCTTTTAATTTTAAAGGATTTTTCAATATTTTTTGCGAAACATTTGTATAACAATTTTTTCTTTGCTTATTGTTACATAACAGTAGGTTCGGGTGGAGTTTTGCAAGCGTTTCCTATACAATAACCGATAATTTTTGACTTTTCCTAACAAAATCCCTTGCAATATATTCAGAAAATCATTACAATTGCCATATATTAAAAATCATAGCAATATATAAATCCTCATCAATCCGATGAGGTAGAGGTTGCGACTTTTAAAAGTAAAATGGACGAGACACAGCGAATGTCACTGACTCCGTTTGAAAGGAAAAGTTGCCGAAGTTTATATTTCTTCTCTGGAAATATGAGCTGGGGCTGTCTCCGAAAGGAACAGAACTGTCACGTTTACAAAATTACCGTGTAAACGTGGTGTGCTATCTTAACGGAAGGGTATGATGGGGTGGTTATTTGTGAAACGTTCCGCCTAATTCCTTTGGCGGTTTTTTGTATTTTTCTCCCCCGCTCCTTCCTAACCTACAAGAAAAGGAGTGTTGAACATGAATAGCGCAACAAATCAATCTACCTCTAAAACGCAAACTACACAAGGACAAGGTGAATTAAAACGCGGATTAAAATCTCGTCACCTTACGATGATTTCTCTCGGTGGTACAATCGGTACCGGATTATTTCTTGCCAGTGGTGGTGTTATCCATTCAGCTGGTCCTGGCGGTGCATTAGTCGCATATGCCGCAATTGGAATTATGGTTTATTTTTTAATGACAAGCTTAGCAGAACTCGCGGCTTACATGCCTGTTACTGGATCTTTTAGTACTTATGCAACAAAATTTGTTGATCCATCACTTGGTTTTGCACTTGGATGGAACTATTGGTATAACTGGGCAATTACGATTGCAGCTGAACTAGCGGCCGTAACATTAATTATGAAATTTTGGTTCCCAGATACCCCTTCTCTTATTTGGAGTGGACTTTGTTTAGCTATTATTTTTCTCTTAAACTATTTATCTGTTAAAGGTTTTGGTGAATCTGAATATTGGTTCGCACTTATTAAAGTAGTTACTATTATTATCTTTTTAATTGTCGGTTTTATGATGATTTTTGGAATTATGGGCGGCGAATCTGTCGGCTTTAAAAACTTCACTGTTGCAGATGCACCATTTAATGGCGGCATCATGGCAATTATCGGTGTATTTATGGCTGCTGGTTTCTCATTCCAAGGAACTGAATTATTAGGAGTAGCTGCTGGTGAAACTGCTGATCCAGAACGCAATATTCCAAAAGCAATTCGTTCTATCTTTTGGCGTATTATATTATTCTACATTTTAGCAATTCTCGTTATCGGTTTATTAATTCCTTATACGACTGAAAGCCTTGCAGCAAGTGATGTTACAGTAAGTCCATTTACACTTGTATTTGAAAAAGCGGGCGTTGCCTTCGCTGCTTCTGTTATGAACGCTGTTATTTTAACTGCAGTACTTTCTGCTGGTAACTCTGGAATGTACGCATCAACTCGTATGCTTTGGGATTTAGCTCGCCAAGGAAAAGCACCTAAGTTCTTAGGAAAATTAGATAGCCGTGGTGTACCTGTTAACGCATTAATCGCAACATCAGTAGTTGGTAGCGTCGCTTTCATCGCTTCTTTATTCGGTGACGGTGTTGTATACATTTGGTTATTAAATGCTTCTGGGATGTCAGGATTTATTGCTTGGGTAGGGATTGCTATTAGTCATTACCGTTTCCGTAAAGCTTATATTGCACAAGGGAAAGATTTAAAAGATTTACCATATCAAGCGAAATGGTTCCCGTTCGGTCCAATCTTTGCATTTACACTTTGTGTTATCGTTATTTTAGGTCAAAACTACGGAGCATTTACGGGAGCATCTATCGACTGGAACGGTGTACTCGTTTCTTACATCGGTTTACCACTCTTCTTAGTACTATGGTTAGGATATAAATTCACTAAGAAAACGAAAGTAATTCCACTTGATAAATGTGAACTGAAATAGAATAAAGTATAGCAAAACGAGCAAACAAATTTGTTTGCTCGTTTTTTTATTACAATCCCATTTACTTCCCTATTTCTTATCTTTTTGCAATAATAAAGTAAATACACTTAAAGGTTGGGATCACATGAACATTCGTATTACTGATGAAGCAAAAGCTGCTATACATAGATTAGAACGTGAAGACAAAAAGATTATTCGCATTAGAGGGACAATGACAAACTCTTGTAGCATTTTTGTTGATGTTGATTTAATTTGGGATACATATCATGCAGATGATGTTGTATATGAAGATGCGGATCTTATCGTACAAATGGATTCATTCACGACAGATTACACTGGTGATACTGTGAAACTTGATTATAAGACGACAGGTTTTAGTATTACGACTCCTAGTGAGACTTTGGTGTATGGATTGTCGATTAAAAAATAAACATTGTTTTTATCCGACCAATGGGGTGAAAAAATGGGCAAATATGTTCCGTTAAAATTTTTATTCAACGAAGAATTAGCAGAAAAAATGGCTGATTCTATTTGTAAACACGATCCTAATTTCTCTAAAAGAAACTTTGTATCTACCGTAACATGTAAAGTTGAAAATTTAGAGTTAAAGCAACGTATAGAAGTAATAGCAGATGAATTACACTATGCATTACAAAAAGAATTTAATGAAGCAATACATATATTACTGAAAACATTGGGACCAGAAAATACTACAGAAGTAGGCACATTTACAAATGGTTATATGTATATGCCTATTGCAAAATACGTTGAAAAATATGGGCTTAACGATTTTGAATCCTCTTTCAACGCAATGTATGAAATAACAAAAAGGAATACTGCTGAATATGCCATTCGGCCTTTTCTTGAAAAATATCATGAAGACACACTAGACATATTACAACAGTGGATTCATGACGAAAACAGCCACATTAGAAGATTAGTTTCCGAAGGTACAAGACCGAGACTTCCTTGGGCTAAAAAAATTGGAGCTCTGAAAGATGACTTTAGAAATAATTTAAAGCTTCTTGAGCTATTAATGAATGACACTTCTAAATATGTCCAAAAATCAGTAGCCAATCATATTAACGATATTACAAAAGAAGATAAAGAACTCGTTTTTCAATGGTTACAACAATTACGCGATAAACAGCATCCTGTTAACCCTTGGATTATAAAACATGGGTTAAGAACGGTAATAAAAAGTGGGAATTTGCCAAAAGATTTTTCTTTTTAAGTATTTTATACAAAAACGCTTATGCTTCAAAAATGAAGTATAAGCGTTTTTTCCTTTTGAATAAAGCAATTATAAACGTAAAAAGTTCTTTAAAATTCTTCTTTATACCTTTATTTTACTAGCTCTTCTATGTTATTACTTTTCTTGATTTTTTCTGATGATAGCCAGAGTGAATAACTTGTTCCATCCTTGTTCCTTAAAAATATGTTAAATTCCTTATTATATAGTTCTTCTTTAAGAATAGTAACTACTTTTCTCAAATCCTCTATTACATATGAATCATTTCTATATTTTATCTCACTGTCATTGAAAACTAAAGTCAATTCATACTCTAGACAATTGCCGTCTTTCGGGTGTGAACAAGTAATATCTTCAATTCCAAAACGATCATTTTGAATTTCATTTAACCTTTCGCCTACTTTTGTTTCAGTTTGAATCAAATATGTCCAATAACCGCTTACGGTGTTTTTCATTGTCAAAAACAGTTCTTCTTTCGTTATAGCTTTTTGCACATTATAAAAAGGTAAGCCTATAGATTCACCATTATAATCCTCAATTTCAAGTTTTGTTATCTTTCTATTACTCTTCTGAATGAATTGGATTAGAGCATATAAACGATCTAATTCTTTTGATTCAAATTGACTGTAATCAATCTTGTCACTCGTTTTTAAAGTTAATAATAACTTATCAGTTGGTTTCTCCTCTATATAATCATCATCCACTATATATTGAAAAACATTTTTATTTTCAGGTTCCACGTAACCTAATTTTTCAATTTCTTCTAGCATTGGTTTAAATTCCTTATATTCCTCATATGTTTTTTTCCCGTATTGATATTCATCACCTTTTATTGTTGAATATAAGATGCCATCTACCTCTACTCTAAATTGAATATTTTTGTTATTTTTCGCTTGAACAGTATGGTATGTATGTCCCATATTCCCTTCATGTATAGCACCCCAATCTGTTACAACCACATCAATTCCGTGCTTTTTTTTCACATATTTTTTCACCTGATCTTCATCTTCATAATTACAACCACTTAAACATAAGAAACACAACACTAGCAACATTACATTTTTCATTCTTTTCATCTAGCCCCTTACCCTTTTTTCCTAAAAATAAAATATTCCATATATAAACAATACTAAATTATCGAATGTTTTCAAACAATTAAAACGTTTTTATATTCAGTTTATATATCTATTTCTTGTATTAATAAAAATATCCCCATAGGTTTCACTGTATAACCCCATCCAAAATTTGATCGTACTTTCACCTTCCCTAATAACTTCAAAGGATTTTCACTCGATACTCCCGAATATATAAATAACCATTCTCGCAAGGAGCTAATTTATATGAATCTATTCGAACACGAAACGTAAAACCATTCCACTTTAATAAGAGGCCCTCCTTTTTTCTTTTCTCATCATTTCATTTACTTATAAAATAGGAGGATACAATTATGAAACGTGATCCATTATTTTCGGCACTATTAGAAAGTGCTAATACAAATTTTAGTGGCTGGGATTTTTCTTTCATTTCAGAAACTGGCCGTATAAATAGCGAGCCCCTATCATGGTCATACGGTAGCACTGCTTTCCAGCTTATGCAACGTGCAAAATCAATGCTAGATATGGGGACTGGTGGCGGAGAGTTTTTATCTATGTTACAACCGTTCCCGTCAACTATTTATGCGACTGAGGGCTATGCTCCGAATGTCCCAATTGCACGAAAGAAATTAGAACCTTTAGGAGTTATAGTCGTAGAAGTGACTGATGATACTGCTTTACCATTTCAAGATGGTCAGTTTGATTTAATTGTGAATCAACATGAATCCTATTCTGCTTCTGAAGTGAAAAGAAGTCTTTCCACCAATGGAACATTTCTTACACAACAAGTCGGTGGTCTTGATTGTGCGGAACTGAATGAGCAGTTTGGCACACCGCTGAATAGCGAATTTTCAAGTTGGTCACTCGAAACGGCATGTAGTGAATTGAGGAAAAGCGGATTTACAATTTTAGAAGCGAAGGAAGAGTTCCCTCTTCAGCGTTTTTATGATGTCGGTGCTGTTGTCTATTACTTAAAAGCAATTCCGTGGCAAATCCCTGATTTTATAGTAGATAGCTATACCGAGGAATTGTATCGCATACATGAAATTATCTTACAAAAGGGATATTTCAATGTGAAGCAACACCGCTTTATTATTAAAGCAAATTATGAAGAGTAAACTTAGAATTAGCATTCCTTGTAAAAAGCCAAATTCTTTATGGGAATTTGGCTTTCTCTTCGTATTTTAACGTTTCTTCTCTTATTGAGAAACGAGATATTTTTCATATCGTTTTTTCGTATTATCTTCTATCAAAAGTGTAGTTTTGTAATCAATAATATTCCGATTATCATATGTGAATATATGCTCTAAATTGTTGTCCTCACTTAATAATGTCGGTAAATATCTTTGCAAATTGCTAACTACACCTCTATTATCACCATCTAATATCCAATCAATTGACTTCCATTCTAATATACCTTCATGAGTGCTTACTGGCGTATCAATATGTACTCCATCTGGTAAATCAGCTAGGAATACATACATTCCTTCGCTACCCCGAGGTTCGTCTTTAACTTTAAAAATAACATTCCCTTTATACGTTACACTTGGAAGCTCTATTCCCGTTTCCTCAAAGGTTTCTCTAATGACTCCTTCGTATGGCGTTTCATACTCTTCTATTTTCCCTCCGACACCATTCCACATTCCCATTGTCGGCTTCTTGTTTCTATTTAGTAGAAGTATTCTATCTCCTTTTCTAATGAAGCAAATTGTGTACTTATACATACGATCATTTCCTTTCATTTACATCTTCTTTTGTAAGCAATTCATTTTCCACATGTGTTATTTGGCTTATTTTCACGTGAAAACACTCGCCTTATAATCCCTTACCACATAATATATAGTACAACTTTCATACGTAAACTCTTTACGTATGAAAGAATCCTTTTTAGAAAGGAGAATTCAAAATCGATAACATTAGTAGCGAATTTCTAAAACAATATTACGACAGCAACGTTTGGTTACATGGTACACACTGGTTCGGGGTTCCAATCTGCAAACTTCCTTCTGATCTCTTTTTGTATCAAGAAATATTATACGAATTAAAGCCTGATTTAATTATTGAATGCGGAACTTTTTACGGTGGTAGTGCACTATTTTTAGCTTCTATGTTAGATTTAATTGGAAAAGGTCACGTACTTACTATCGATATAACTCCGCAACCAAATCGGCCATCCCATAATCGAATTACGTATTTAACAGCTTCATCTGTTTCTGTACAGGCCGTCCAATCAATATTAAGTATGCGCAAACCTGATGATGTGATTTTAGTTATTTTAGATTCTGATCATAGTAAAGAACATGTATCGAAAGAACTCTTACTTTATAAATCTATTGTAACCACTGGCAGTTACATTATTGTAGAAGATACAAGTATTAACGGAAATCCTCTCCTTCCTGATTGGGGCCCTGGCCCAATGGAAGCTGTGGAAGAGTTTTTAACTAAAAATAGCAATTTCATAATCGATGAATCTAAACATAAGTTTTTCATATCATTTAATCCAAAAGGTTTTTTAAAGAAGATAAAGTGAAACTTTAATCAGTGGGGGGTTTTGTCCATCCCCCACTAATTATTAGCCTTCACCAATCGGGCTTTTACGGGCAGTTGATCTCCCACCTAACTTCTTTGCCCCAGCTGAATTTTAAAGTGGGAGTCTTACTGCCCGTTAATGCGGGATAAAGTGAAACTTTAATAAGTGGGGTTTTGTGAATCCCCACTTATTTTATGATTTTCATTTTCGAAAAAGGATAGTACACAAATTCCACTTTTCCTATTATATTATCTTCTTCAATATATCCTAAACCATTTCGACTATCCTTACTTTGTTCACGATTGTCTCCCATTACAAATAACTTATTTGGCGGAATCTTTGTCTTTTGAAAATTATAAAACACTTGTGTATTGTTATATAAATCTTTATTTATATAAGGTTCATCTTGCTTTTTGTCATTTACGTATACAGTTCCATTCGTTATGTTAATTACGTCACCAGGAAGCCCTATTACACGTTTCACATAATATTTCGACTCATCCTCTTCCTTAATAATGACGATTTCTCCGTGCTGTAAGCTAGAAAAATGTACCGCAGCTTTATTTACAAATACGTAGTCTTCTTCATGTAAAGTTGGCTGCATTGATTTTCCTTCCACTTTACATAAAGTGAAAGACTGGTACGTTACTACTAGGACAAATATAAATAGTATGTACTTTCCCCAACCTCTCTTATTCTCCTCTTTCATATCCATTCCCACCTTATCAAAACACTTTTTAACTCAAAAATATATCACTGCACCTGTTCATTTGCGCAGTGATATACTACAATTTGAATTTTTTACTGTGCCTTACTCGGCTATTGTGTTACTGGGACTGGACTTACACCCGATCTCTGCGTTTTTAAATCAAAATATGCATCCAAAACCTCTTTACCAATTGCAGAATTAATACCTGATTTATCATTATTTACCCATGGCACAACAACAGAAAAAGCAACTTCCGGATCAGCATCATATGGCGCATACCCGGCGAGAGTTAAATTATAACATTTTTTTCGATAGTTGTTTTCATCTCTTCCAATATCACTTTCTCCACCGTACACTGTTTCTGCTGTCCCTGTTTTCCCAGCCGGTTTATAAGGTAATCCTTTAAAAGTTCCAGCACCGGTCCCATCTACCTCTTGGAAAACTCTTCTAAACCCTTCTTTCACATGATTTATATATGAAAAATCCATATCCACTCGATTTAACACGACTGGTTCCATCGATTGCATAACTTTCCCGACTTCCTCTGGTCTATTCGGTTGCTCTCTAATTTCTTGTACAATTTGTGGTTTCATTCGGTAACCACCATTTGCAATCGTTGACATATATTGCGCAAGCTGAAGCGGCGTATATGTATCATATTGTCCAATGGCGTAATCAAGTAAAAAACCAGGTATATTATCTGTTCTACCCATTTGACCAATCGATTCATTTGGAAGGTCAATACCGGTTGGTACACCTAAACCAAATTGTCTAAAGTAATAGCGCATTTTATTGAATGTTTCTTGCCTAATATCTAACGGATTGTTTGGTACATAATCAATCCCCGCAATCTTTAACGCCGTATTAAACATGTAGACATTGGATGAAACTTGCAATGCTCTTAAATCATCAATATCTCCAAAGTCTTTCCACGATTTCTTCGGCTTCGAACTTCCTTTAAAGTACATTGGTGCATCAAAGAAATGCGTATATGGCTTAATCGCTTCTGTTTGATATCCCGCTAATACCGTAGCTCCTTTCACCGTTGATCCTAACTCGTAAGAACTTATCATCGTTCCTAAAGCGTAGTCTTCTATTTGCATCCCGCCATCTTTATTTACAATTTTCTTTCCTGCTAATGATAGAATTTGACCATTTTTTGGATTCATCATAACGACGAATGCACGATCCATCATCGGTTCAGAAGAATGAAATGCCCTTAAATTCCTTTCAAGACTTTCCTCCACCTTTTTCTGTAAATCCATATCAACTGTTAACATTAAATTATTTCCACTTTTTCCTTTTGTCACTTTTTCAGTCCGAATAATATTTCCAGCTTTATCCGTAATATTTTTAGACTGTTCTTTCGTTCCATGTAACACATCTTCGTATTGTTTTTCGATGTAACTCTTACCAATACGATCATTTCGGTTATAATCTCGCACTAAATAATAGTCTAATTGCTCCCTTGGTAATCCCTCATTCTCAGTAGAAACACTACCAAGTACAGAACGTAGTATTTTGTCATTTG
This sequence comes from Bacillus sp. SIMBA_074, assembly GCF_046534555.1. Lineage (NCBI taxonomy): Bacteria > Bacillati > Bacillota > Bacilli > Caryophanales > Bacillaceae > Bacillus > Bacillus sp. SIMBA_074. The sequence goes on from NZ_JAWRYM010000019.1 coordinate 40,615, forward strand.
GATATTCGCGCTCCCAATCCACAGTCGTATCTACGCCTGGCAAGCTCGATAATCTTTCACTCACTACTGCATATTCATTTTGACTTACATCTTTTTTGACGATTTGTGGCGTCATTTTATATCCCGCATTCATTTTGCTTTTAATTGCTAGTACTTCTATATCCTCTTTCGAAAGCTCGTTTAATTCTTCTTGTGTAATTCTTTCTCGTCTCAACTCTTCTACTTTCTTATCTAAGTCTTTCCCTTCTATTTCCTGTTTCCTAAATTTACTCTCATCTTCTTTCGTTACTTTTGTTGCTGCACGTTTTTCATTTAACTGCATCCAAAAGTCTTTTTTATCTGTCTCTGTTAACTTGTCCATATCTTCTTGCGGCATTTCAATTAGCTGTGCTAAATTTCTTGCCACTATTAAAACCTCTTTTGAGTCCACTCCTTTCATCTTCGTATATGTAACAGTTCGTAACGGTTTATTATTTACAATAACTTTCCCTTCCCGGTCAAACATCTTCCCTCTCGGAACTGGAGTACTCACCGTTACATCTTCCTTTTTATTCACTTCATTTCGATACGTTTCTCCGTCAATGATTTGTACTTTACCTAATTGAATAATAATAGCTGAAAATAAAAGAAAAACGATAAAAAATAGTACATTTAACCGAAACGGAATATGAGTCTTTTTCTTTTTCGACTGTTTCTGTTTCTCCTTTTTCTGTCTCATTTTGCTCCCTCGCTTCATTCTATTAACATTTCTACGCATGAACCATTATGTATTAAATTTATTTATATGCTATATATAGAATTTTATATTAATTACAAAAGAAATAAAAGATTTAATTTTCAGTTTTTGATTTTCTCATCCTATTTATTACCATTCCCCTTATACGCAATAACATGAATATAATTCATACAAAAAAACTGAGGTGGACATCATTCACCTCAGTTTCTTTACGAAAACAAAAACTTATTTAATCGAAGATAACCCTTTGGCAAATTCACCAATCTTATTTTGAAAAACAAAATCAAAATTGTATTCTTGCCCTGTTAACTCTTCATTTACTAAAATTGTTGTTGCACCTACTTCTCTCTTTGCGATTTCTGGGAATGAAGCGACAGGTTGCACTTTTAATGACGTTCCCATTACGAGAAGTACATCTGTTTCATATAAACGTTTTATTGCATTTTGATATTGTGGCAGTGTATCTCCGTATAAAACAACATCTGGGTTTAGAATGAAATTACACTTCCCGCAACGCGGTACTTCATGATCAATCATATATTGTAAATCATATCCCGTTTTACACTTCGGACAATGTGCAGTTTGAAGTGTTCCATGTAAATCAATTACATGTTTACTACCACCTACTTGATGCAAACCATCAATATTTTGCGTTAAAATCGTTATGTCTTTCCCTTGTTCTTCTAGCTCCGCTAAAAAGCGATGCCCTCGATTTGGTTTATATTGATGAAACGTATTAATTTGAAAGATTTCTTTATAATGCTTCCAAAACTCTTTCGGATTTCTATTATAATAGCCTCTCGACAAATACATCTCTACATTCGCATCAGCATATAATCCATTTGCTGAACGAAAATCTGGGATACCACTTTCCGTACTTGCACCAGCACCTGTTAACACTGTAATTTTCTTTGCTTTTTCTAATATCGAACGTACTTCCTCATATTGCACAAAAATCACCTCTATGTATATTCCTAAACTTATTATACCAGTTGTTTACAGTAGGTGTTGTACAATTCATTTTACTTAATGCGTCGCGCCCCCGCATTCAACAATATCTACTTCTACCTCCGTTGTCATCTCAACTGCTAATTGTATTCCTTTACTAATCGTAGAAAGTGACATACTCGGTTGACCTGGATAGTTACTCGCTTGCTCTGGTAAGAACGGAATATGAATAAATCCGCCTTTTATTTTCTTATCATGTTTTTCTAGTTCGTGCATGAGACCATAGAATAAATGATTACAAACGAATGTACCTGCAGTTTGTGAAACTGATGACGGTATGCCTTCTTCGCGAAGTTTTTTCACGATTGCTTTCATAGGAAGTGTAGACCAATACGCGGTCGGTCCTTCTTCTACAACCGGCATATCCACTGGCTTGTTCCCTTCATTATCAGCAATTCTTGCATCATCGATATTAATTGCTACACGCTCTATCGTAATATCTGATCTACCCCCAGCTTGTCCAATACATATAATAATGTCAGGCGATAACTCTTCTATATATGCTTTTAATATTTGTATTGATTTATGAAATACGGTTGGCACTTGTTTACTAATAATCTTGTACTCTCCGATTGTTTTTTCATGCAAACTCTTTGCGACTTCCCAAGCTGGGTTGATGCTTTCTCCGCCGAACGGATCAAATCCTGTTACTAATACTGTTTTCATAGTTTCACTCTCCTAATTAGAAACGATATACAAGGCCGTACATTATAAACATATTTATAATGAAAATGGAAAGAGCAATTGGTACTTGCGCCTTAATGACTGCATTCTTATCTTTCAATTCTAACAGCATCGCCGGAACGATATTAAAGTTTGCCGCCATTGGAGTAAGCAATGTTCCGCAATATCCAGCAAACATACCGAGTGCTGCCATAATAGCTGGATTCCCGCCGTGCATTTGTACAATTAGAGGTAATCCGATTCCGCCAGTAATTACTGCAAACGCTGCGAATGCATTCCCCATTACGACTGTAAATAGCATCATTCCTAAACAATACGCCATAACAGCAACGAATGGATACTCTGTCGGTAACACTTGTCCGACTAAATCAGAAACAACTTGTCCAACGCCAGACTTCGCGAAAATACCGCCAAGTGCCGCTAACATTTGTGGTAAAATAACTGCCCAGCCAACAGCTTGTAATAACCTACTTCCTTCTTGAACAGGCGTTGTTATTTTCGCTTTTGTAATACGCATCGCTGCAATGAATGCGAGTAATGCCCCTAACGCTAATGCAACTAATGTTACTTTATCTGGATCAACAAGCGCGACATTTCCCCATTTAATTTTTCCTAATGTTAACGTACCGATAATTGTAAAAATAGGTATTAATATTGCAGGCATGAAAATTTTATTCTTTAATTTCTCAGCATGTTTCACACGTTCTTGTACTGGTACTTCTTTCTCCTCTGATTTTGTTACTTTATTTAATGAAGCTAACACGACCATAGCGAGCACAATACAGCCCACATAAAATGAAGGTATGACATTTCCGAATAAAAATGTAACTGCAAACAATGCCCAAAATAAGCTAGAACCGAATCGGTTTGGGTGTTCACGATCAAATGCAATACGAACAGCGATAAATGCAACGATTATCCCTAATACATAATAAATTGTATCCATTGTTATGATGTTCATCTTATATAGCCTCCTTCTCTTGGTTTTCTTCTGCCTTCATTGTTTTCTCTATATACTTGTCAAACCTTCTAAACCTAATCCAGCTCACAATAAGTGCCGATATCGCAGTTGGAATGCCCCAAAGCGCCATATCCCATACACCGACATGCATACCTACTGAATCGAAGAACCCTTTCATTAATAAAATGGCACCAGTTGCGATAAAAATATCTTCTCCGAAAAACCAAGCTGTATTTTCCGCAGCTGCTGCATTTGCTTTTATCTTTTCTCTCAATTTTTCAGGGAGTTTACCATATTTACCTTGCGCAGCTCCTTCTGCCATTGGCGCAACAAGCGGTCTTACCGTTTGCGCATGACCACCAATATTTAGTCCAAGTGCTGCTGATGATTCTCTTATCGTAAAATATGACATTAATACTCTTCCAGTTGTTGCTCCTTTTGATTTCGTTATAAGTGCTTCTGCTCTTTCTTTTAAACCATAACGCTCTAAAATTCCGATTACCGGTAAAGTTAATATGATTGGCATAGACATATATCTGTTTTCTATGAAAAATTTACCGAACATGCTGATCACATCATAAAAACTTAAGCCTGAAACCATACCAGTAACAATACCCGCAACCATAACTACTAACAGTGTATTTAGCCTAAATAAAAACCCAACCGCAACAAGTAAAATCCCAATTAATTTCACCAATTTTAACACTTCCTCTCATTTTTAATCCCGCTAATTAAAGTTTCACTTTATTTGGTGCGCATATAGAAATACCATTAAGTTCGAATGTTCTGTATATTTTTCCCGCAAATTGGACTGCTTTCTCTCCATCCCCGTGTAAACATATCGTTTGCGCTTGAACTGCTACTTTCCCCCCATTAACCGATTCTACATACCCTTCTTTCACCATTTGAAGTACTTGTTTTATTGCTTCATCTTCATTTTTTATAAGAGCATTTTCTTCTGTACGGCTCGTTAAAGTTCCATCCTGCTTATACGTGCGATCAGCAAAAGCTTCTTGTACGAGAGTTATATTATATTTTTCTGTTGCCTTTATAAATGCCTCACTATTCGCTAATCCGTAAAGTAATAATCCAGGATTAATATGATAAATTGCCTTTGCGATTGCATCCGCAATTTCCGAATCAGTTGCCGCCATATTATATAAGGCACCGTGCGGTTTTACATGTTGCATTTTCGCTCCGGCAGCTTTAACAAATCCGTCTAATGCGCCAATTTGATATAAAACATAATCGTATACTTCACTTGCTGAAACATGCATGTTCCTTCTTCCAAATCCAATTAAATCAGGAAATCCAGGGTGTGCCCCTATTGCTACGTTTTTCTGCAGGGCTTTTTCAACCGTTTGCCTCATAACGGACGGATCACCCGCATGAAAACCACAAGCAACGTTTATAGAGGAAACGAACGGAAGAATTTCATCATCATTCCCCATTTTATAAGCTCCAAAACTTTCTCCTAAATCACAGTTTAAATCGATTTTAGTCACGATGTTTTCCTCCTAATCTCAGCTTCGTAAAGCGATGAATTTCTTTAATAGACTCATACTTGTTTCCTGCTTTATATATAATTGTGCAGCTTCTTCCATAGTTATTTTTTCAAAAGTTACGTAGTCTCCTGGTTTCAGCTGCGCTAGAAGAGGTAAATCTACTGAAATTACATTTCCAATTCTCGGATAACCACCTGTCGTTTGTCTATCAGCCATTAATATAATAGGCTGTCCACCATTTGGTACTTGAATTGTTCCGAATGTAACTGGGCTCGATAAAATTTCTATCTCTTCAACTCTATTTAAAACATCTCCGTCAAGCCTATATCCCATGCGATCAGCATAATTGGACACTTTATACTCTTTCGAAAAAAACGACTTTATACTTTCTTCTGTAAATTGATCATATTCAAAGTCTGTTATGACGCGAAGAATAGGATGCTTCTTATATTTTGGTAAAGCATTGTTACAAATTGCCCACTTCGTTTTTATACGCTTTTCTTCTTGTAAATTTTGAATGAAACGACTTGCAACTTCTGCCCCTGTACCAATTTGAAAATAATCTCCTTTTTTCAGCATTCTCCCTTCAATACCGCCAAGAGCAGCACGTATGTAAGTACTTTTACTTCCCATCGTACGATCAATATTTATACCGCCCGCAAAAGTCACATATGCTCTGCAACCGCTTTTCGCTTTTCCGAGACAAAGCATGCTTCCTTCTTCAGCTAATATAGGGCGCCATAATGGAATGCGTTCTCCATTTAATAACGGTTCGATATCCGCACCGCCAATCGCAAGCAAAGTCGTTTTCTTTATTAACAATTTAGGTCCCATTATTGTAATTTCGAGTCCAGCCTCATTCTCCTCATTACCTACTAACATATTAATCATCCTGAGCGCACTTTTATCCATAGCACCGCCAACAGGTACACCGTATTGTTGATAATGAGATCGCCCTAAATCTTGGACTGTTGTAAACATTCCTCCATGCAAAATCTCTACATCCATTCTTTAGCCCCCTCAAGCGATACGTACTCTTCTTTTGTTATTGGTATAAATCGTAAATACATACCACTTTGAATATATGTTGGTGTTTCTTCTTTTGGATTAAATAGAGAAATAGGTGTTCGGCCGATAATATTCCAGCCTCCTGGTGTTTCAAGCGGATAAATACCCGTTTGATTTCCGCCAATCCCTACTGAACCAGGAGCGATTTGTAACCGTGGTGTTTCTTTTCTAGGTGTTTCTAGTTCTTTTGATAATCCCCCTAAATAAGGGAATCCAGGTGTAAAACCTAACATGTACACGAAATATGTTGTTTCACTATGTATTCGAATAACATCCTCTACTTGTAATCCTTGATAATGCGCAACTTCTTCTAAATCAGGTCCATATTCTCCCCCGTAACACACTGGTATAGAAATATGTTTCACATCTCGGTTTACTTCTTCTCTATATGAATCACACAGCTCCTTTATATACTGGCAAACGTGATCATATGGTCTTTCACTTCTCTTATTTCGCTTCCATACTTCGTACAAATTGTAGTACACCGCTAATGAAGTAAACGACGGAACGCATTCAACCATTCCTGCAAACGGATGTTGCTGCAGTGCTTGAAATAATCGTTGCACTTTTTCGTATATATCCATCCCAATTTCTTCACCAAATGTAACAATAATTGCTTGATCCCCTAACGCAGAAAATTTCATCCCACTCCCTCTTTCTATGCCCAAAAGCCGAGTTCTTTCGAAATGCGGTATGCTGTTTCTTTCACTTTCGCAGTAAAATATGAAATGTTACTTTCGCTATACTCAATTGCCAATCCCGAAATACTAATGCCAGCTACAACAGTTCCATCATTTGCAAAAATTGGTGCTGCTATAGCCGCTGTATGATTTTCTAATTCAGAGTAGCTAATTGTGTACCCTTCTTTTTTCGCCATATGTAATACTTCTAACAAATGCTCCTTATTCACGATCGTTCCATCCGCAAACTGTTTTAAATCTGTTTCCTCTACGTACTTTCTTTTCTCTTCCTCAGAAAAATACGATAGTAAAATTCTCGGACATGCACCCGCATACAGTGGTGCTCTTCTTCCAACCGCCGTATAAACACGTACTGGCTGAGCTCCTTCCATCTTCTCAACATAAATTGCATCGTTACCATCTTGAATAATTAAATTTACTGCTTGCCCTAAACTATCTCTAAGCTCTTTCATATAAGGTATCGCAATATTTCTTACGGATAATCTTTGTGAAACAAGTTGACCAAATCGTAAAAAAACGACTCCGAGACGATACTTTCCCTTTTCTGTTTTTTGTAAAAAATCCATTTCTTCTAACGAGCCAATTAAACGATAAACAGATGTTTTCGGCATATTCGTAAGCTGAACCATCTCTGTTAAACTTAGCTCTTCATGCTCATAAAACAACTCCAAAATATCCATTGTCTTAACTGCCGTTTTATTTATACTCATCCTATCTCCTTTTTGTTCCGAATTTCGGAACTATAATTCCGTTTTTCGAAACAAACATATAATTTAAAATTATAAAATATTCTTTCAATTCTATCAATATATTTTTGCGTACATTCTCTAATAAAGTTTGTCAGTCATTTAAAAAAACGTAAATAATTAAATGCATTTGTAAATTTTTACATTAAGTTATTACATTTCTAATATTTTTATTTATTATGGTATATGTACAACAAAATGTGAGGAGTGTTTCTTTTGAAAAAACTGCTAGTGATTCCTGCAATTATGTTATCTTTTTGTATAGGTTATAATGTTACATTTTCAACAAACGAAGACACTACTGTACACGCTCAAACTGCCCAACATCATTTAATAGCTGACGAAGAAATTCATTTTTTCGGATCAAGTAATTCTACTTTAAACCATTTTGACGGAAATGACTTAAGCGTTCTTGTAAAAAATATAGGCGATTCTACTTTTAGTTATACTTTATATAACGCTAAAGGTTCTTGGATGATTGACGGAACTTTACAACCTGGCGAACAAGCTATAAGTGAATTCAGTACACATTGGAGTGATTGGCTCCCTGACGGTGAGTATAAAATTAACTTTAGAAATAACGACGGTTCACTTTCCAAAGTTCAAATTGTAGCAAAACCAAAAATTTAAAAATCTCGATTTTCCATCTTGAAGTGAAAATGTATATAAGCACAAACAAAAAAAGTATGGAAGAATATTTCTCCCATACTTTTGCTTTACTTTATAACGCTCTCACTTGTTTCAATGGCCAGAAAACAGCTTGTCCTTTTCCGACAATTTCATCTTCTGAAATAAATCCAAACATACGACCGTCTTTAGATACTTCACGATTATCTCCTAAAACAAACACTTGGCCCTCTGGCACTTTCGTTTTCCCTGTGATTTGTTCTAACGTAAAATCAGGAGTTAATAAACGACCTGACGCCTTTTCTTTAAATTCTTTTAAATACGGTTCTTCCATCGCTTTTCCGTTTACATATAAAACATCATCTTTATACTCAACTGTATCACCTGGTAAACCAATTACTCGTTTTACTAAATCGTACCCTTCTTTTCCGTGGAAGACGATAACGTCAAAACGATCTAACCCGCTTATACTATAACCAATTTTATTCACGAGAACTCGCTCATTATTTTCTAAAGTTGGCATCATCGATTCACCTTGTACTAATGACGGCGTAAATAGCACCCCACGAACGATAAAGGCAATCGCAAGTGTAATACCTATCGTCTTAATCCATGAGATCAATTCTTTCTTCGTATTTGTCTTCATCGTCTCTCCTCTTTCTTAAATACTTACTTTATTATTTCAACTAACTCTTGTACTAACTTTAGGTCAATCTCAGAAAAACATGACTTACCTTCTCTAACCGCTGTACCTACATGCGCCTGCGTAATTCCAGTTTCATCTAGCAATTGTTTTACATTCTTTTTCGTTACTCCGCTTCCGACAACAAGCTGTATATTCCCTTCACTTTCCTTTTGCATTGCTGCAAGAACCGGAATATTATCTACTACATTTCCTTGTCCACCTGAAGTTAAAACGTGAGTAACTTTATTGAATTTCTTCAAAACTTTCATCGCTTCTACTGGATTTTCTGTATCATCTATCGCACGGTGATACGTTACATTTATTCCATCTACAACAGATAATAACTCTACTAATTTCTCTTCATCAACTTCATTTTGTTCATTTAACACACCTAATACAACACCAGCAGCTCCAAGATTTTGAGCAACTACAATATCTTCTTTCATCATTTCAATTTCTTCTTCCGTATATGTAAAAGACTTCGCATGCGGACGAATCATAACATGAACTGGTATTTGCACTGCTTCTACTGCTTTTTTTATAAAAGCATAGCTCGGTGTTAAACCACCTTCTGTATATGATGAAATGAGTTCAATTCGATTTCCACCAGCCTTTTCAATTCGCTTCACATCTTCTAAACAAGTTGCAATAACCTCTAGCATGAGATAACCTCTTTTCGTACTTTTTTCTTATTATACAGTAGGTGAAATAAGAAACATAGCATTCCACTATAAAACTATAAAAAGAAGAATGAAAAGAAAGATTTATTGAATTGATAATAAATATCATATATGTTATGTTTTTCTTAAAATTATACATTCTTATATTATTATAACAGGAAATGAATATATGATTCTTACAAAAAAACGGTTCGTTATCTCTAGTTCATTTATTGTAATTGCATCACTTTGCGCGATTACTTTATTAACAAAACCAAATACAAAACTAGATTCCTCAACTTCAAGTATAGAAACAGAAACGATTACCCTTTCATCAAGCAATAAAGAAGAAATCCAAACATTTCGTTCATCTTCATTTAACAACTCAACTGTATTCAGAGGCGATACTGGTACAGGCTTTGACTTTAGTGGCCAAGGTGACTTACATATTACAATTAAAAATACTAGTACAAACAGTTTTACCTATTCAATTAAATTCAAAGAAGATCGTTTAGTCAAACACACGTTACAGCCAAATGAAAGTGAATCCTTTCCTTTACGTTCACTCATCGCCAATCCTTTACCAGGTGAGTATTCATTATTTGCACATAATCAAGACGGTTCTGAAAGTAGTATGAATCTTGAAGTGCAGCCACAATAGAACAAAATAAAAAGGCTATCCTCTTATCAAAAGGATAGCCTTTTTATTTTGTAAAACGAGAATTCCCTCTTCTTTGAACAATGACATAATACATGGAATTATATCAACGATTCAACATAGAATACCGATTCACCGACAACGAAAAGCCTGTTCCTGAACGGAACAGACTTTATAATTCTTCATTACGACCGAAACGCCGCATCCGCCAGCATAGATAGTGTTGCATCATCCATCGGCGGATTGTGTAGTCCTGCTCTTACGTTTAAATAATAACGATGAAGCGGATTTTTTTCTGATAAACTTTTCGCCCCGACAATACGCATTGCTTTATCTACAATAGATATCGCCGCATTTGTTACCGCGTATTTCACTGCCGCAAGTTCGGCTTGCAATGATAATTTATCTTCTGCCTCATCGTATTTTTTCGCAATTTGATATAAAAAGACACGAACTTGCATAAGCTCAAGTTCTAATTCTCCAACTAACCTTCTAACATTCGGTAATAAACTTATAGAATGATTTAAACTGTTTGGCTTGTATGATACCGCAAACTGAACTGCATAATTTCTTGCTGATTGTGCAATTCCTAAATAACATGCTGGTATATGTAGCAACCAGCCAATACCCTTAGCTTTAACTTTTGAACCCTTTATATCAGTGAAAAAGCGATCTGGTATCTCTACATTTTGTAAAACGAGATCATGGCTCGCAGTTCCTCGCATTGCGATGCTATCCCACGTTTCTTCAATTGTCACGCCTTGCGTATTCTTTGGAATGACAAACTCTCCGATATCTTCCTGGCCTTCAATACTTGCTGAAATGATAAAATAATCAAGTACTGGTGCCATTGTCGTAAACGTTTTTCTTCCATTTATAATCCACTTCTCACCTTTTTTGACAGCTAACGTCTCTGGTTTCCCGCCGCGCGTAGGACTACCTGTATTCGGCTCTGTCGCTGCTCGATTAAAAAGCGCACCATTACGTACTTCTTCACAAAACCAAGTGAACATTTCCTCATTCCAAGAACGATTTTCAGCTAATTCCTTTACAATGCCAAGGTGCCATCCAATCGATAATGCGGTAGCACCGCAGCCTTCTGCTATTTTCTCTTGAAATAAAACGAAGTCATATAAAGAAATCGCATTGCCTCCCAATTCTTTTGGCAACGTTAATTTCGTATATCCGATATCTTTCAAATTATTAATATTTTCATACGGAAATGATCCTAATTCACTTAGTTGATGCTCCCTTTCCATGAACTTCGGAATCAATTTATTTATTTGTTCAATAACTAAAGATTGTTCTTCTGTTTCAACAAATGAGAGTGCCATACTATAATCTCCTTTATCCCGCTATTTGCGGGCAGTAAAACTCCCACCTCAAAATTCAGGTGGAGAAAAGAAGTTAGGTGGGAGTCGGGCTACCCGTAAACGCCCGATTGGTGAAGGCTAATAATCAGTGTGGGATGCCCCCCCACTGATTAAAGTTTCACTTTATGTCCGATTCATAAACCGTTCATTTTGTCATTATGATTATATGAAGTTACTTCTCTATTGTTTCACTATTCCGATAAAAATACAATGCTTTTGAACAATAAGAAAAGTTCCTATAAAAAAGATAGGTTCTTTTCTTATATTAATCCCCTTTCAATGCCTTTAATGGCAAAGAGGTTACATATCCAATATACGAGCATAATTCTTTAAAAAAGAAAGGGATTTCTGTATCTAACGTTTTATACGCTGACGTTGGAGTTGGTGATGCATACGCTTCAATTTTAATATGTTTTGCAATTTTCATTGCACGTTTCATATGAAGTGGATCACTCACAATCGTATATGTGCGTATTCCGTTCTCTATTCCAACTTGCTTTGCATTCTTTAAATTGTCCTCTGTGAAAAGGGATTTTGTTTCAATTAGAATATCCTCTTCTTTCACACCATGTTTCAGTGCATACACTCTAGCAGTACGCGCTTCCTCAAGCTCTGCCTCAAACTTTGTACCACCTGTGAAAATAATCTTTTTAATATTACCGTTCTTATATAAGGAAATTGCATGATTAATTCTTTCTTTAAATACAGGAGATGGTTTTCCGTTCCATGAAGCTGCTCCCAGCACGATACCAGCATCTGTCTTCACACCATCATCTGTTTTAAAGCGATAACTCCAAATATCGTAAGCTGCATAACTTACATATAAAATAATAGAACAAATCATAAGCAAGAATACTTGCAAGATTCTTCTTTTCTTACTTTTCTTATTTTCTTTCATTTATAACTGCCTCCGTACATCATCCATACTTCTATATAAAAACGTATATATCAAATCATTTTGTTTGAATTTGTTTAAAAGAAGGAATTTTTCTTATCATATATATGCATTAAAGGGTTTTCATTTAAAATTGAGGATTATCAATTCATTTTTCGTTTGCGGTTTTCATTACATTTGTGTAATTTATAAGTTTATTACCATACAACTACATTGTAACGAATTTTTTATCATAATGGAATGATGAAACAAAAGAAGTAACTATTTTGTAAGAAAAAAGGTATATTTTTCATCTTGACGATCAATACACCTTTCTTAATATGAATTATCGTTTTTCTTTATATGACTCTAATTTTTCTAATAACCTTTCCTTTACAGCTGGCCATTCATTTGCAATTACACTGTATACAACTGCATCTCTAACATGTCCACTCGGCAATTTTCTTTCGTTTCTAAGTACACCCTCTTTTACTGCGCCGAGGCTTTCAATTGCTCTTTGTGCTTTTTCATTTCGTGCATCCGTCTTAATTTGTACTCTCCGCATATGCAATTTTTCAAAAGCATATTGTAATAACATATACTTACATTCTGTATTCATACTCGTACGTTGCACACTCGGGTCATACCACGTTTGCCCTAATTCCACTGTCTTATCTTCAACTGAAATGTTATATAAGCGTGTACTCCCTACTATTTCATTCGTCTTTTGATCAACAACAACAAATGGCAAATCCTTCCCTGCCCCATAAGCTTTTATCGCCTTTTGAACATATTGCTGCATATCTTGAACAGTATCCATTTTAGAGATTAAATACGCCCAAATATCTCGATTTCCTTCCACGATTGAAAACATTTTTTCGACATCATTGCTATCCATTAACCGTAACTTTGCTCTTTCGTGAATTACTTCCATTTTTAAGCCCCCTTTGTTGTAACTATATCATACCCCATTACCGTTTAATCGTTATATAAAAACATATAATTATATTTATGTTAAGGAATAAAATATATCTTTTAAATAAAAAATGCGATGCCTTTATTCAAGCATCGCACTCATAAATTGAATTGAAATTTACTTCTTTTCCATTACCGCAAAATAATTATTTTCGCTATCTGCAAAATTAAATATTCTACCTGAAGGCATATTTACAATTTCTCCGACTGTAACGTTTTTGTTTACTAAATCACTATATAAACTATCGAATTCTTTTGAGAAGAACATTAAAGAAGGTGTACCAAGATTTAACTCCGGCTGCATTTTAGCAATTAGTTCCTTATTATGGAGAATAATACTTGTTTCAGCTTCTTTAGTTGGAGCAATTTCAATCCATCGCATTCCTTGACCGTTATCTTCCTCTGAAATTACAATAAATCCTACTTTTTCTGTCCAGAATTCCTTCACTTCATCTTGGTTATTTACATACAACATGATTTGACCAACATTATTAATCATTTATTTTAACGCTCCTTTATAAACAATTTTTATTAAACTCCATACACTTACACCTAATTATCACCGAAAATAAAGTTGCGGTACAAAAATCTATTTCAGCGACTCCAATCGCTCGTTCAAACGATCCCAAGTTTCGGTGATACCTTGTAGCATGCCCATGTCCATAACAGTCTTAAGAGCTTCTTCGGAAACATATTCTGCACGGTTTATTAGCTTTGTCTTTCCACCTAAATCGATGAATTCCAATGTCATCTCGGTTGACGGCATAGAATCATTTACATTGCCTTCAGCATCTGAAAAGTAATCGGTGTAGACAATTTTCTCTGGCTCAATAATCTCTTTATAAACTCCTTTTCCCCATGATTCCATACCAAAAAATTGCCCCAGGTTCTGATCGACACACTTCATACAGTAGTGCCAAACGCCTCCCGGACGGAAGTCGACAGTGCATGTTGGAATTTCCCAGCCCCTTGGCCCCCACCAGTGTTTCAAATGCTCTGCTTCTTTAAACATACTGAATACAAGATCACGCGGTGCATCGAAAACACGCTCCAGTACCAATACCCGATCGTTCTCTACTCTTGATACCATTGTATTGTTTGACATTTTAATTCCTCCTTAAATATGAACTGATTTTATGACTTTTCCTTGTTTTGCAATTCCTTCAAATACTCATCTAAATTATCGAATCTCTCTTCCATCACACGCTTAAATGACTGCACCCAACAATCAAGTGCTTGGAAAGGCTCAGGTCGGAGCTTGTAAATCCGGCGATTAGCTTCAGCCTGAACTTCCACAATCCCTGTATCGCTTAACACTTTTAAATGTTTCGAAGTTTGTGGTTGCCTTAATCCCAAATGTTCGGCGATTTCCCCAACGGTTAAGGGACCGTCACGCAAGAGTTCAACGATATTCATACGATTCGGTTCAGATAAGGCATTCAGCGTCGCCACGTTCACGCCCGGAATTTCACCCGACATATCACTCACCTCATTAAGTGATGGTCTCCGGTTGTAACACATCAATATCATCACTAATATTATCTTCTTGTTGAATTGATTATAACCATCCGGGAATATTCCTGTCAAGGAATATTCAAAAGATAAATTCACACTAAATGCGGCTTTTACTTTGAAATAAAGTGAAATTTTAATTCATGTTTTTTTATTTCTCTCCACTGGTTATTATTTCGCACTAACTACGATTTGACGGTAAATAAAAAGAAGTCATTTGAATCAAAATGACTTCCGCTTTTATTGAGTAAATATTCGTTTATACAAGTCAGAAAACTCGGTATATTCAGAACTTGCGTAGTAGTTTAAAGCAACAAATAAGCAATCGGCGTAATAATCAGCAACGTTAAAATCGTTCTTTGCACATATAGAATAATAAGTTCAGATACTTTTAACGGAATATCTGTTGATAATATACAAGGAATTGAAGCGGAGAAAAACAAAATAGATGATACGGAAACAACCGCAATAACAAACTTTGTCACAATTGGTGCACTTACAACTAAAAGAGAAGGTAAAAACATTTCTGCGATACCAACGGATGCCGCTTTAGCAGCTAGTTCTGCTTCTGGTAATTGTAATAGCCATGTAAACGGATAGAAAATATAACTAATCCAATCAAATATTGGCGTAAACTTTGCTAAGACGATACCAATTAATCCTACTGACATAATTGATGGTAAAATCCCCATCGTCATAATGAATCCATCTTTTAAATTCACTGCGATATTTTTCATAATACTTGGCGCAGATTTCGATACTTCTAATGCATCTTCCCAAGCTCGCTCTAACATTTTCTCTTTATAAACGGGCTCTGGGAACCCTTCTTTCGTAATATATGTATCTGGTTTTCTACTAAGTGGTGGGATTCTTACGGTGATAGCAGTCACGATGAATGTTACAACAAGCGTAGTCCAAAAATAAACATTCCATAAATGCATAATGTCTAGTGTTTTTGCGATGATGATCATAAATGTTGCGGATACTGTTGAAAAACCTGTTGCGATGATTGCTGCTTCTTTCGTCGTATACTTTCCTTCTTTATAAACACGGTTAGTAATTAATAAGGCTAACGAATAGCTTCCTACAAATGAAGCAACCGCATCAATTGCTGATCGCCCAGGTGTTTTCCATAACGGTCTCATAATTGGACGACAAAACGTGCCGATAAACTCAAGCAATCCGTACCCGACTAATAACGCTAAAAATGCCGAGCCAATTGGAACGAGTAAACTTACTGATATAACTAACTTCTCATACAAAAACGGTCCAACATCTGGCGCAAAGAACCAAGCTGGTCCTACTTTCAAACAATATAATACGCCGAAAACAACACCTACTACTTTTAAAATAGAAAAACAAATGTCTACAATAGATGCATTCCATTTCTTCGTATAAAATGGATAAATCGCACCAATTATCATTACAAGTAGTGCGTAATATGGTACTACAGAAGGAACTGAAGTCCGAATCCACGATACAATATGATCAATCATAATAGACGAAGCATCGTTTATCGTAACAGGAACAAAAAACATAAACACACCAACTAGACTAGCAAGTATAAACCGAAGTATAATCCCCTTCTCTCGCCCTGTCTTAATTACATTACTTTTTAATTCAATTTCACTCAAAATTAGACACCTCCTGTTATCTAAATATTCTGTATAATAACGTCAGATCCCTTCTTTTAATTCTGAATATTTAATCATGTAAAAAAGCCTATTTTGAAATATACAATCAAAATAAGCTTTTTCTATTACCTCTTATAATCATCCACAATTACTTGAATGACACGATAAGATTCTTCTGCCACTATCTTATTACTAGTCTTATTCGCATCATATGTAATTAACGCCTTCCAAAGTGCCCATCCTCTCGCTCTATTCCACGTTCCTTCATCTATGCGCAATACTTCTTTAAATACGTTTCTACTATTCTTATCAAAAAATGTCCATGCCATCGCTGCATCACAAGCAGGATCTCCTACTCCTAAAATACCAAAATCAATTACGGCACAAAGCTTTCCCTCTTTAACAAGTAAGTTCCCTGGCGCTACATCTCCATGAACCCAAACTGGTTTGTGGTCCCATGTTGACCGAAGTGCTAAATCCCAAAGATGCTTTAATAATGTCTCATCAAAAACATCCTTATTATTTTCAATAGCCACTCTCGCTTCTTCATCGTATACAGATATAAGCCCGCCTCGGTAAAAATTATGTTCTCCAGCTAATGGCCCATTACTCGCATCAATTGATTGTAACTCTATTAAAAATGAGCCTAAGTCCGCCGCAAATTGATCTAAGTCACGAACATTTTCTTTCGTGACTGTCTCTCCCTTGATCCACTTATTAATAGACCAAGGCCATGGATACTCTTCAGTCGGATTCCCTTTCGCAATTGGTGCAGAAATTTGTAAAGAAAGTCCCTTACTTACTATAGGTAACCAAGTGTTTTCTTTCTCTACTTGCGGTGCATATGCTGCATCACTTGGCAATCTTACACTCATCTCATCCCCTAAGTGAAACGTCCTATTATCATGCCCACTAAACTTTACAGGTTTCACTTCTAAATGGGCCCATTCGGGAAACTGTTGTTGTATTAACTTTTCAACTAAACTTACGTTAATTTGATTCATTCACTCTCCTCTTTTCTTTTGAAACTTACTAAGTCCATCCGTACTGCCAACATAGTCAAAACCACTTCTCTTATAAAAATCATTCAATATACGATTATGCCGGACGCAATCTAACTTCAAATACTCTTTGTCATGTTGCACATTCTCTTCTACCCACCGTATAATCCATTCTCCTATTCCATCCCCCTTATACTTCCGTTTCACCGCAAATCTATGAATATATAATGAATTAGAAACTTCCTCTTTTCCAAAAATATGTTCATCCCATTCATTTTGTTTAGGAGAAGCTGTAACCGTACCAACTATTTCATCTTCTTTCATAACAACATATGTATATTTCTCTCTTATACATTCTAGTATTTCAGCCGTAGCTTCCTCTCCTAAAAGATACTGCCACTGATCCACTTCTTTATATTGTAGCCATTGTGCTACTTCTTTTAATAAAATGATAATACTATCACTTTGATCTTCAGTAGCAATTCGAATTGTATATTCTTTACTTATATTTCTCTCCATATTGCCGTTCCCCTTTCAAATTGCTACCATACTGACATACGAGTCCTTCCATCATTTTCATCTGTAATATATTCTACATAAAATCCTTGATTCAGTGCGTTTTCATATATCATTTCAATCTCTTCTTGGTTTTTTGCATAAATTTGTATGTAATCACCATCCGCTACTAATACGACTACTTCACACTTACTCTTCTTAAATTCTTCATATGTTTCAATTTCTCCTAGTACTTTCCCTTTTGGATATGCTTTTAAGTCTACAAATAAAAGATAATATATGTTATCTTTTATTAGCTTTTTTAATTCTGATCCTTCCATGATCTCGTTATCTTCTGAAAATAATTCTGGACCTAATTCATTCCCTATTATTATATAAGCTTCCTCCCTTCCCATGACTTGCCAATCAAATGCAGTAATATCAATTGGCTTTAACACTTTCCAAAGTAAATTATCATATCCATCTAGAATATCTACTGTAATCCCTCTTTTCATATGTCTGCTCCTAGCTTATTTATTTTTGTTTCATACATTATATATCAAATTTAATTACTATATTTTGTCGATACCTATGCACATCATAAAAAACCGCTCCACTACTAGTGAAACGGTTTCCTTCTGCTTACATTTACATATCTTATTCAATTGTTGCACTGCGTTTTAAAATAATTTCTAATATGTTCAGCACATCAGCCATTCATTTTTAACACTCACTTCGACTTCACAAAATAATATAAAAACCACACCGCATGATTTTGTTCATCTGCTGCTATTCTGCGCAATAACTCTTTCATAGATGCATCTGCTGCTTCATCTGAAATTTCCAAGTAAAAATCTACGGTCTTTTGCTCATCTTGTATAGCGAACTCTAATCCCTGTAAGTACGTATTAGGACAATTTTCCGTAATCTGTGGTTTCGGCTGTCTGCCAGTTAAATTCGTATAGATTTGTACAAAATGATGAAAATGCCTTATTTCATCATTACGGATTTCAAGAATTTGTTTTTGTTCTACTTGATTTGGAGCCATGTTAGCTAATTTTGCATAGCAGCTTATAGCGCTATACTCTCCGTTTATAGCTTTTTCAATATCACTAATTAGCTTATCATCCTGTCTATACCAATCATCATAATTCGAATTATACATCGTATCCCCTCCATTATTTCGCATAACATTTTATGCATTTTGAAATAGTAGGAGCATGTATATATAAAGGGACAGCAAATACTAGTTCTTCACTCACCTTTAAAACATCGAAAAAGCCTATCTATCATTGAATTATTCCCCTATCGATTTCATCACAAAAAACCGCTTCACTACTAGTGAAACGGTTTTTATTTCTTAAGCATTTAATTCAGTTTTGTGTCCCTTTACCGCACTACGTTTTAAAGCACTTCCTAGTATGATAAACATACTTACTACTCCAATCCAAACGAGCACTGTAGTAGGAGTATCCCAAGTTAATCCTTTCCCAAAGAAGAATATTTCCCTGAGACCTTCTATCATGAATCTCATTGGTAACCAAGAGTAAATCCAATCTCGATAAAACGAGGACATCATTTCAGGCGCTAATGCTAATAGCGGTGCCCCAAAGAAAAGTAATAGAGCGAATATACCTATACCCTTTAGTCCAACTAATGAAAGGACCGCCGAAATCATTAAGAAGAAACTAAAAGAAGTAATTGATAAAAATAAAGCCGTATCTGTGAAATTCGTGATATTTAATCCTACCATTCCATCAGCTATCCATGTAAGACCATATCCAATTACAAGCGCCGCAATAGCCCCCACTAAAATTTGTTTTACTTTTAATATGAAGTTTTCTTTTCTTGTACCTACTGGCATTTTACTTATCGCAATAAAGATAATTGCTGTGCTCGCTAAACTTGCAATCCATAACGGCTGGAATAAAGACATTGGCGAGTTACCATTCGCACTATTTTTGCCGATTTCATTCACATTTATCACTTTCTTCGTAATAGGTGTTACTACATTTGAAACTTGGTCTGCTGTTAATGTAGTTCCTTTTGCTTTCAATCCTTCTAATAGTTGTGTACGAACAGTATTGTTCATATTATCAACTACTCCATTTAACATTTGCCCCGCCATAGTTGATGCTGCTGTATTCATTCCTTGATTGATGAATATTTCTACCTCTGGCGAAGATGGCTGTGTTGTTCGTAATGATGCTTGTTTTGTGCTAAAGTCTTTCCGAATAACTAATGCTGCATAATATTCTTGATTATTTAAGCCTTTTTGAACTGCTTCTTTATTTTGCACTTCTACCCACTTTACCGCAGGTTCTTCCTCTGATTTTGATGTCTTTTTCATATTATCAACAATCGTTTGCCCCATATTCATCTTCGGTTGATTCGGAATTTCTACTCCTTGATCCTCATTTACAATTGCGATTGGTAAGTTTTTCGGCTTAGGTTGAACGGTTGGAAATAATGTTAATGAAAAAATAAAAACAACAAGTAGTGCAATAACTGGAGATAACAATAAAAGTTTGTTTTTAAACATTTTCTTTTCTCCTCCTTTAATTTGATTTATAATAACCAACAACGTGTTGTTTATTTATATTTGAATTATATGTTCGAGTTGAACCTTATACAATAATCAAAAATCGTGAATGTGTCGGTTATAAGACACATCCTTGAAATGTGTTGGCTAAAATTAAGGAGGGACATACTTTGCGCGATAGTAATTTAGATTTACGTGTTATTCGTACGAAAACTGCCATACGAAATGCATTAGTGGAATTAATTGAGGAAAAAGGTTTTGACGCCATTACAGTGAAAGATATTACTACGAAAGCAAACATAAATCGTGGTACATTTTATACACATTACCAAGATAAATTTGATTTAATGACAAAATGCCAAGAAGAAATTATGTATGAATTTTCTAGCATTGCTAAACAGAGATTACCGGAAGTTATTGCTGATCTTGGATCAAGCCCTTCCCCAACAATGCCATTTATACTTATCGCTTCTATTCTTGAATTTCTAAATGAAAATAGTGATTTTATGAAAGCTGTACTAAGCCCAAAAGGAGATTTATCTTTCCAAATGAAACTGAAAGACTTTATGTGGAAAACACTATTTGAAGATACGAATGGTCCTCTCATTAATAAGGAGAATTTACTTGTCCCAAGCCAATACTTAGCTTCTTATATGGCATCTGCTCATATAGGTGTCATTCAACAATGGTTAAATAATGGACAAAAAGAAACACCTGAGGAGATTGCTCGTATTTTATCAACAATCGCAGTTCATGGACCTTTTTATGCGGCTGGTTTAAAGAAATAAGTCCGCTATATAATAAAAGATCATCCACTATAATAGCGGATGATCTTTTATTTCATTACAACACTTCAATATAGCCTTCTGTTCCATGTACCCGAATTCGCTGTCCGTCTTTTATTAATTTCGTAGCATTCTCTACTCCGACGACTGCTGGTAATCCATATTCACGTGCAATCACTGCCCCGTGAGTCATAAGCCCGCCAACTTCGGTGACTAACCCTTTTATAGACACAAATAACGGTGTCCAGCCCGGGTCAGTAAAAGCAGTAACTAATATATCCCCCTCTTCTAAATTCGCATCTTCCATGTTTAAAATAACGCGAGCTCTTCCCTCAATCACTCCTGAAGAAACAGGCAAACCTACAATGGCTTCAGCCGGAAGATTTTCTCGTTTATATTTACCTGTAATGATTTCTCCATCAGACGTCATAACGCGGGGAGGCGTTAGTTTTTCATATAATTTGTACTCATTTTTTTGTTTATGAATAAGCTCGTAATCCAGTTTATTCGTGCGAACAACTTCGTGAAGCTCTTCAAAAGTTAGATAGTATATATCATCGACTACATGAATGACACCGCTCTGCACGAGTTGCTCGGCTTCTTTCAATATTGCCTGCTTATATATGAAATAGCGATTAATCATACCGTATTTTGGATATTCACGATAACCGATAAAATTCCGGATGTTACGAATCATTCGCTTCGTCTCTTCTACTTTTTGTTTACCATCCGGCAAATGCTGCAATCGATCTACTAACTCTTCTTCTTTTTTCAAAGCTTCCTGCAGTCCTTCTTCAAATTTCTGTTTACTAGCACCATCTTCAAAATCTCTTATATTATTTAAAATCATTGGGATAATGGTTGTTGGCTTTTCACTCCAGCGCGTTTTCGTAATATCGATTTCTCCGCTACATCTCATTCCGTATTTATTTAGAAAAGTTAGAATGGCATCTCGAGCTTTTTCTCCGCCTTTAAATTGAACTAATTCATCTAAAAAGTTATCATTTTCTACATGTTGTAAATACGTAATAACTTCTGGATATGGCCGAATCACATCAGCAACATCGAGTAATGCTAGCCCCATTTCAGACGTAATATTGTTTTGTACTGATTGAGAAAGTGTGTCTGCTGCATTCTTTTCGCCTAACCATTGCTCCATTTTTTCATTGATCCATGTTGAAGCATCCATACCTGCCATAATGACAGCCATACTTTGCGGATGAAATAATATTTTCTTTAATTGCTGCATATCTTCCAAAATAAAATCAAGTACATCCACCCCTGATTTCGTTTGCATGTTTCGTTTTAACTCTTCAATTGATGCTTGATTCATTTCTATTAAATCCGTAACGATTGCTGGATTGTTTTCGACTTGTGGTTGCGAACTTGCAGGTGGTCCACTTTTACCAACACTCTTTTCTTTTTCATCATCTGGTAACAATGTAATAAAATCATCTCGCTCGACTACAGTCGTTAATGCATCTTTAATAAGCGGTTCCGAATTCCCTATCATATTTAATAAAAGTTCTCTACTAGTAGGCGAAGCCAATCTTTGTGCAACATCAACAAACAACCTTCCTCCAGCTTGAAACCTCTGTCCAAAAGATGTTAACTGGAATAAAGACATTCCTAATGGCTTCAAGGGATCGGTCATCATTTGCTGGTGACCAACCGATACATACACATGATTTTCCCCATCATTTACTTCTGGTATTGGATATAAAGTCGTGATTGGGCGACTTTGGACAATATAAAATGTATCATCCACTAAACACCATTCAATATCTTGCGGACAACCAAAATAAGCTTCAATCTGTCTTCCAATCTGTGCTAGTTGTAAAATTTGTTGTTCAGACAATGTTTGAATTTTTTGCTGAGCCAGATCAACCTGTTTCGTCTCCGTTCCGCCCTCTTTTAAAGCATAAATAGCTAATTTTTTAGTTGCGATCATCTTTTCGGTAATTTCGCCTTCTTTTACTTTATAATTATCGGCAGAGACCAGTCCTGATACTAACGCCTCACCAAGTCCAAAACTGGCATCAATTGATACTACCTTTCGGTTAGAAGTAACCGGATCAGCAGTAAATAAAATTCCCGAAGCCTCAGGGAAAACCATTTTTTGAACGACAACACATATAGAAACTTGATTATGTTCAAAATCATTTTGCATGCGGTACATAACTGCTCGCTCTGTAAATAAAGAAGCCCAGCACTTTCTTACATGCTGCAAAATCGCTTCTTTACCGATAATATTTAAATACGTATCTTGTTGACCAGCAAACGAGGCATATGGTAAATCTTCAGCCGTAGCACTAGAACGCACGGCATACGCATGTTCATTTCCAAAACGTGAGAGATAATGAGCTACCGCTTCCACTACTTCAGAAGGGATTTCTACTGCCATAATGACTTCTCTAATCTTCTTACTAATTCCACCAATTTGGACTCGCTCTTCCATTTTCAACTTTGTTAGCTGCTGCAACAAAGTTTGAAGCTCGTCATTTTGCTCGATGGCCTTTTCATACCCTACCGTTGTAACACAAAAACCTTCTGGCACTTGTATACCTTGAATGTTTGATAATGCCTCTAAATTCAATCCTTTTCCGCCAACGAGCGAAAGCTGCGTTTTTTCTATTTCCTGAAAATCGAGAACGAAAGAACTCATTTAACATCTCTCCTTACTGTGCATGTGTTCTTGATTGTAGCAGTAGTAAATAAGAATAAACAGTCTATTTCGAACTTGATTTACATGATATAATTAAGTTAGGAAGAGATATTCCTCCCCTCTAATTCACTTCAACTACATCACCAAACTTAAACATCCTTTGATTATGAAAAGCATCGGTACAAGTAATCGTCTTATTTAATGGATTTATATCAGCTACTGTTATGTAATTTTTATATAGATAGCCATTTTTATAATATGTAAGTAAAATCTCTTCTTCACCTAAATATGAAATTAACAGCTTATTTTCAATCCTTTCTTTTGCATCTTGCGTTAAAATTGGACGTGGGATTTTTGTTTGCTCCTGTATCATGTCTTTAATACAGATGAACTGCTCTGGCATACTAGCAAACGGTTGCCACTTTACCATTCCTCTTCCTTTTGGCATATTAGCATTCTTCACGATTTGTGCCCTCCTAATAATGTGTTTCTGTATCTTGCTGTTGCAACGCTTGTGTAGGAAATGCCACGTAAAATACTGTTCTTACCAAATCGTGTTCGAATTTCGTCCATAACCTTCGTTAATCGCATTTCTTTTTCCCTTTGTATAATGTTATCGAAAAGTGAAATTTGCTCTTCTCCTTCATGTATTAAATTTGTTAACGATATACTTATCGATCGAATCGGCTCCCCTGTATGCCGCTCGTATAAAAAATATGTACAAACATTATAAATATCCATCGTTAAATTTGTTGCTCTATTTAACGTATGTGCCTTTCTTATTCCCCCGCCATATTCCTTGCTATACCCGACTGAAAAATGTATCGTTTGCGCGTATTTCTTTTCCCTTCTCAACCTATAACAAACTTCTTCTATATGCTCTAATAAAATAACTATGAACTCTTCTATCGAATAATCCCGTAATAATATTTGGCTTTTCGCTATAGATGTTGTCGCTGGAACGTATTTCTCTGCTATTCTGCTAAAATCAATCCCGTTACTATGTAGATGTAATTCTTCCCCTATTACACCGAAAGATTGCTTTAAATATTTCAAAGGATACTGAGCTAATTCTCCAATTGCATGTATACCTTTTCGATTCAATTTCATTTCGGTTTTATACGATATACCCCAAAATTTACTGAGCGGTCTTATGCTCCATAACTTCTCGGGTATATCGTCATACGTCCACTGTTCTATTCCATCTTTATTCTTTTTTGCCTCAACATCCATCTCTACTTTACTCAATAATAAATTCGGACCAATACCAATCGTACTTTCGATCCGTGTACGTTCATATATTTCTCGCTTGAACTTTAATGCGAATTCGCACGGATTACTCGCAAATAAATGAATACTTGCGGTCATATCCATGAAAAACTCATCAATTCAGTTGTCAATATTTTTTCTTAATTTAATACACTATTTAAATTTAAAAGGGAAGCCAACGGTTATGAAAAAATTGAAAGAGCCTTGCTACAATATAAATGTAGCAAGGCTCTTATATTTTTATATGAAAATTAAACCACTTTATTATGATTTTAAATATACACTTTCATCAGAATTAACAAAATAATGATCTTTCCTATATGAAACTGCCTCTCTAGTCGCAATTAGATTCTGTCCATGTAAAATATCAATTCGATAGAAATCAGTACGATAGTTTCGTCTTATTTCCGTAGCTTGAAAAAAGCTTAATCAAAATTGATTCTTTGTTGTTTGAATGAACGTTTCAATTTATAAAATCATTTCAAAAATACTTACTCCAGAACTTATAGTTTGAAATAATTTCTAAATATTTTTTGCATCTCTGCTTTTAAAGATTCTTTTACTTCATCCTTGAATTCATCCTTGAATGCACCCTTGAATTCATAACCGCCAAATCTAAATATTGTATACCCTTTCAATTTTAATTTTCTATCGGATTTCATTTGCTCTGCGTACAATCTAGTTGAGGCAACATTTATATTATCGGGATTTTTGTACGAATAGTGCTCAATTCCATCGATTTCAATAACAATTTTGGTGTTTTTATTTGGTATAACCATAAAGTCCATCGTATATCTATGTTCAGGAACTATATTTAATTTTTCTAAATCACTTTTTGATAAAATTGGTGAGTATGAAATAGTTACTTGCGGTAAGATTGCAGGATAGTAATCATCTTTATAAAGGGAATAATATTCATCAAAGAAAAATTTCTCTGGTTCATTACATACACTTCTTAGTTTTCGTATTAAATCTTGACGTGTTTTTCCATTCCGTTTTTCCCACCATTCAAATAATTGTCCCCAAGTAAGTCCATCTTCACTTATATTTTCAGCAAATACCATATATAAATCTTTTAGATCATCAATTATTGTTAAATCACTTTCAACAACATCCTTTATCATCAATTGAATCTTTTTTTTCTTTCTGCATTCTTCAGAAGTGCAAAAGACTATATACCCCAATTTTTTTTCTTCAAGAGAATCTATTACTTCCATTAATTTCTTCTGGTCTCTCTCAGACGTACAAAACTTTCTAGCTAATTCTATATACTTTTTTGGCTTGCGGGGATTATAGCTACCAATAATATTCTTAATAATATCGATGGATTTTACATACTGTAAATCCGCAGGATTTCCATCGGCATCTTGATTTTTTATGAATAAATCTTTTTCTTGAAGAGAACCCCCTTCCGCAAGATTCTTAAATATCTCAATTATCTTTTCTTTATCTTCTTGTTTAGTTATATCTGAGATACATTTTCTGTTTAATTGCTGGGCACATCCGTTAATAATTAAATTCAGTAAATCTTGATATATAGGATAACTTTCATCAGCTTGATACAACCATTCCTCAATCTGTTCTGTCCCATGATACGGATAGAATTTTCGGACTATATTCCTTTGGATATCTATTAATTCATCTATCGTATAGATTTCATCATCATATTCCCCTAAGTTTTCCTCTATATATGTATGCTTTCCTTTTCTTTGATCATATGTGAAATTTTCCTTTATCCCAACACTTTGACATGCTATTGGAAGTCTTGTTTCACGTATGAGACTAAGTGACGATATGATATTCTCCACTGATGCATTCCACATAGCGGATTCATCTAAATATTTAATTTGCATTTGAATGTCCTCCTTTAATCTATTACTTTCTATAAATTCTAAGACAGATAGTTCATACTCACATTATACTAGTATATATAATCATACTGAAAAACAGTTTGAGGTTCTATCTACTTTTATAGATGTCTAAATTATTTGTTTAAGTCTTTAATTAAAGTTTAGTTTAAAGCAAAAGTTACTTCTAAATTGGCAGTTAAAATGTCCTTATTTTTCTTTTCTCCCTCCTTTCCAATGTCCCTTAACAGAAGTACCATCTATTCTTTTATACCCTGGTACCCAAAATTCATTGTCATATGTTTTACCTTCAACGTTCCATCCTCCCCTTGTATGTTGTTTTTCTTTATTTGTAACATGGTTGGCTGTATGATCTATTGCTATATCCAACGTTTTAACTAAAGTGTCTTCAAATCCATTGGTTTTATTTTTTTTGCTCGCTAATTTTTTTAGTATTAGTTTTGATCCAATCTGTAATAATGGAACCCCAACTTTTTTGAGAGGTTCTTCATGTTTTTTTATAAGTTCGCATCCTTTTCCAAGTAAACGTTTGAAATAGTTTGATTTGTTTTCATTTGATTCTCTAATTAATTTAAAATTTGGCTTTAATTCCGCGTTATTCTCTATTGTACATTTATCTGTATATCCTTGAAATTTATTTTCATTTTGCTTATCAATTTGATTAATATTGATATTATTTGTTGTAATTATTCCTCTTTTTGATTCGTATTTAACAACTTCATTTAACTTTAAATCATTAAATGAGAGCGGATAAACCGATTTCCGCTTAATTTTACCCACTGATTTTTGAGCGTTATTTAGCAATTGAAATACTTCTTTTGTATTTGTAGGAATATTAGATGTTCTTTCACTTGGTAATTCTTCTGTTGCTACATAATGTAAAAAATCATACGTGATTGTTGTTAAATCAGCACTTGTAAACTGTGGCTGCAGGATTTTTTTATTTGGATATTTCTCTTGTAATTCTTGTTTTCTTTTCCTTTGCTTTTCAGTTAATTTTGTTGAGTTTGCTTCACTCAAGACGCCATATGCATCATAAAAAGCAATCTCTCTTTTTTCATTACATATACGTTTGAGTTGATTGAGCAGATAATCTGCACTACCTGTTTTCACGTCAGGACCTGGATAGCAGTTGTAATTATCCCCAACCTTAACAATATGTAATAAATCGCATTTGGAGGTGGAATCTGGATTCACTATTGTCATCACAACATTTCCTTCATTTACAAAAGTATTGTAATTAAGAGCTATTATCCATTCTGTAAAAAAACCTTTCCACCTTGAATAACTAATCCCTTCATACTGGTTATTAGGATTAAATTTAAATTTTAAAGTATCTAATGGTGAAAAGCTTTGTGAGACTAGCTCTTCAGCTCTTTTTTCAGTCAAATTATTTTGGTACTTTAACATTGCTACTTTAATAGCTTCTTTATATGGATCGGGTATAATAAATTGTTTAGTTAACAAAATACAAACTTGTTCTCTTTTTTCTTGAGATAGAATAGTAATTTCCTCTAGCATAGTATCCCTGCTTTCAAACTATCTAATCATAAAAATAAACCAATATTTAAATTGGTTTATTTATCCTATTTTATTATTAATTTTACAATCTCTACATTAAAAGAACAATAAGTTATATGTAAACAATGTAAAAATATAAATACTGTAGCTCTTTGCAGTAGTTAAAACCCTTTATATAAAGCCTTTAAACTAAAATTTTATTTCTTGCAGCCCATCGTTTAAGTATTTCTTCATCTGTACAGAACCTCATAGAATTTTCAGAGAAGAGAAAACTAATTGTAGTATCATTAATTTATTATGTACTTCTGGTCTTAATATTGTTGCTTTTTGGTTATTTTCAGGACTCTTCTGTGCATAACGGCTATAATGGCGGACAAAACTTCAATAAGAGTAAGGGATTTTGTTATTCGCCCGGCTTCCCGCTTCGTATTCATGATATAGGAGAGAAAGAATAATGTTAGGCTTGGCCAACTCTTTATGAATGTATTCAAAATAGAGTGGTTGCCTCCTGGAAGCTTCCATTGACTTCTCTGGAAATAGAAACTCTTCATCACATTATCCTTAATTATTGATTTAAAACCGGTAATTATTTTATTTTTAAAATAATTACTATCCATATGCATAACCTAATACATCCCTTCTAATAATTAGAAAAATTCTCTATACACTATTGGTTATATACTTTAAACCAGTTGTAGCCATATCCCTCAAAGATAAATGAAACGGATTTGTTATAAATTAATTCTTTATACTTATATATCTAACTATCAATAAAAATTTAAGTTAGTATTCTTATACATATGTATCATCCCTATTCACATAATTCTTCAAATCATCAAGGTGAATACACTCATTCATATCAAAATAATTTATTATACTACTTGTTAAAGTATTTAGCCCTTCTACATCTATTTCCTGATTAAGAAACAAATTCAGTAGTTCTTCATGACCTTTATGTAAGAAAATTATTCTCAGCTGTTCTAAAGGATTACCATTAAAAATAAATGCTTTAAAATCTACCAAATATAACAATAATTCATCTGTAATTAAATCCATATTTTTTGAAGCTTTCAAAATTGGTTGATACATTATGTTGGACTCCTCACATAATTTATCCTCATAACCAAACCTTTGAAGTTCTTTGGATAAAAGTGGATGATGGGTACATCCGTTCATGATCCTTTTATAAATCAATTGAACTTCCTCACAACTACAATCTTCTTTTAGCATTGGTAGCTTTGCTCCCTGTAGTACTAAAATATAATGCATTATCTCATGCGCTAACGTTAATTCCACATCACCTTTATTTGGATTAAATTCAATTACAGCACCTTTTTTTCCATATTCTATTCTTCCCCTACTTTCAGAGGTTTCTACAAATCTAAGTTCTTGATAACCAGATAAACTACTACAGAAATCAAGTAAATTAGAAAATCTTGCACTCTCTTTTTTCAACTTTTCTACACTTTGTCTTCCAAAATCATAAGCATTCAATTAAACCCCTCCACTTATTGTACAGAGATAATAAAGTTGTTTAAATTACAATAAAGTCATTTAAAAAATAATATAGTTGTTTAAAAATCCTTCTTCTACTAACGAGGCAGGTTAGTGGAAGAAATAGCAAGTGGGTTTAACTAGGAGAAGTGTCTTCTGTTTTTTAAATTAAGGATATCGATAAATTAAGATTTATTTACTTAACATTATACTTATTTTCGGACCGAGGCATCTAATCGGTGAGTATATACAAACCAAGTAATGCTTGCTGTTAATAATGTTGACGAAATTAAAGCTGTAAGAACACTATATGTTTGCCAAATAAGTATCGTTGACCAATCGAAGGCAAAAAACATTATACACTGGGCAATCGTAGCGATTAGGAAAATAATTGTTACGATTGTTCTCTTTTTTGTCATTGGCTGCTGCTCATTCGTTTTCCTTTTTCTTAATCCTAAGAAAAATAACAGAACGGCTAATAGGCAAAGAATAATTGTGGTAGACGACAAAATGATGTCCAAAAGCTGTGTGCCACTTATCTCATATGACTGAGTTAGATTGCCGTTTAATATATTTTTAACTTGTAGTACCAGGTTTATATTGGTATTTGCGCCGTTGCTCAGTAAGCAGATGGCTGTTCTTTCATTTGGCAGTATGGCTACTTTGGTACTAAAATTTGGATTACCCCCAGTGTGTTCTATAAACGTTTGTTCGGCGTTTACCGACCAACCTGCCGCATAATACATATCATTGACAGCCGAAACAGACATATCACCTCTATGTGATTTTTCGATGGCCCTGTGAAATATTTCGGGTATGTCCTGCACGATACCCATCTGTATGCCCATCCAACGCGCCATATCTTTTGTATTAGAAATGATATAGCCGGCAGGTTTATTCCCAGCATAATCCGGAGCGTTAAATGGAGTTGTTATAAAAAAGGAAGAACGGTAGCCCTGTGCTAACTGTCCAGTGGCTTGAGCATCTTCTTTATAAACATACGTCTGGTGAAGACCTAAGGGTAGAAATACCTGTTCCTTCATAAAGTCTTCATAGCTTTGTCGTGATACAATCTCAATAACCAAACCCAATACGTCATAATTAACGGTTCCATAGTTATATTGTTCACCGGGAGAGAACGCCAATTCTGCATCTACCAGCGTTTCCACAGTCTTTTGCAACATATCAGGCGTATTACCTTGTGGAATATTTTGAAGATGTCTAATATTTGTTAGGCCGCTGGTATGGTGAAGAAAGTTATTTAGTGTAAGGTTTTGCATATCAACAGGTTTACCTTGATACTTTAACGTAAACCAAGGTAAATATTTTTGGATAGGGTCAGTCATTGATAGCAGCCCTTGCTCTTCCAATAGCAAAATCCCCATACCAGTAAAAGCTTTACTCACCGAGGCCAACTCATAGAGTGTATTTTCACTTGCAGACAGGCCCTTTTCAAGATCTGCATACCCAGAAGAAAAGTAGAACACTTCACCATCAGCAAGTATTGAGATTGACATTCCAGGCACACCTGACGTACGACAGGCATCATCTAGCAATGCTTGTATTGCCACAGATTTCGAATCTGACAACGCATAACTTTGTGTTGCGAATCCTGAGAATAATATAAATATCGTTAATACAAAAACAATAGTCTTTTTCATACACTCTCCTTTTTGAAGAATTATAAGGGTATAAATAACTTATTTTTATAACTATAAACTAGATTCTAATTTATCTTTCTATTTATCTATATAATATCAAATAATTGTGAAGAGTTACACTTAAACTAACGGGGGCGTTAGTTCAATAAGAAGTAAACAATTTTATTATTTATTTTTTAAGTATTACATAAGCAGATGGATATAATTTGAAACAACTTTAAAGAGCCTTGCTGCATATAGGATGTAGTAAGGCTCTTATCTTTTTTAATCAAAATTCAATAACTTTATTATCACTATACACTTATACAAAATATTAGTAATCCGTTTTAACAATAAATATACTATATCATTTTACAAATTGTTCCTCCATTTATATTATACACCAACAAAAAAGCTAACATTATTTTTAAATGTTAGCTCAATAAATAAGTAATTTACTCTCTCAAAAAACATTTTCAATTTATATAAAATTCGAGAGAATATTGTAATATTAGTCATCCTCTGAATGAATCTTGATTTGCTGCATCTTTCCATTTTCAAACCACAGCATATAATATTCATTATATCTTCCATTCACATTTCGGTATTTTTCTCTAGCCTTAGGTGTTGCCTCTCTCATAACTCTTACAATCCATACTATAGATTTTTGTTCACTTTCTAAATTCTTTAATAACCTCTCTTTATTAACACATAAGTACGATTGTTCATCAAACCATGGTTCCCCTGCTATTCTATAAAAACCAACTTCTTCTAAATTTTCGTTATAGAATTCATATCCATCTCCACCAGTAATATTTAAGAGGTTTCGTATATATTTAGATGGCATAATATAATATACATCACCAAATTCAAGAAAATGAGAAACACACTCCGTTGCTGTATAATTGAAACAATACTCTTTAAAACTCTTATCTCTAAAAGTGATTACTTTTTTAATAGCATCAGTCTCTTCAATTCCATCTAAAAGCAAAACCTCTTTTGGAGTTATATAACAAGAGTTATCTATTGTAGCATGGGCATCAGAAGTATTATTAAACACACTCCATAAATATGGTTTTTTGTTTAAAAAATCATATTTAAAAATCGAAAGATTCTCCTTATCAATTATTACTGAAGTAATCCACATATTTGTTTCTCCACCAGTTTGATTTGACAAGGAGTGATACCCAAATAATGATAACACTTTATCTGATTCTTTCTCATTTTTTTCACCTTTTAAACAAATCCACTTTTCCAGTGTAGGCCCTGGCGTATCTTTCATCCATAAATTAATTGCTTCTTCACTAACTACTCCCTCTATCTCTGGTGAAAGATTCTCTGGTAAGTAAAGCTCTGTATGTTTTCTTTTCTCTTTTGGATCAATCTGAGAGATTTCTTGTAATGGACTAGGAAAATCTGAAAGAAGAGTATAATTTTCTATAATAAAAGGTGGTTTATCATAATCTCTAAATAATAAATTATCAGCTAAATATCCTAAAATTTCATTTTTTGCAGTCCAAATGTATTTTTCACAAAAACTCATTACTCCACTTTTTGCACCATGTGTAGCTGCATGGAATTTCCCAAGAATGGCCGAGTCGATACCTATAATACGTTCTTCACCATCTGAAGAAATATATGTTGAAAATATATCTTTCGTCCAGCCTTGCTTCATTAGATAATTATAAGCAGCACAAAGTATAAATTGGTCAGAAGTAAGGTTTTGAACATCATACTTCTCCATATATCGATTCAATAACTTGTCAGCTTTAATATTATATATCAAATTAAGAGTTTCTTTGCTTTCAACTATTCCCACATCATTTTTCTCTTCGATGTTGGTACTACTATCCGAATCAGTATAGTCTGCTAAAGAACTAATTCTCACCCAAAAATTTTGTTGATCCTCATAATAATCAACAAGTTTATTCAATTTAATTTTGATTTCTTCTTCCAAATCCTCTACTTTTAATAGTAATTTAACTTCATCCAATTCGAAATATTCCGCCAATCCATCCATTTCATCCTTTTCACTCTCAGAATATACTTTTTCTGGATAAAAGAAGTTCGAATTAATTGGATCAATTAGTACATACCTTGATAAATCATAATCAATAGGTCCATATCCTCCCATTCTTGATCCGGTTCTTGCAGTAATATCTATTGGCATATCCATATTATTAAAGTAAGGTGGACGACATCTTTCAATAGTTTCCTCATTAATATATCCTTTTCTATATCCACTTTCCAATATAGAACGAGTATAGTACCTAATCGCAATATTGTTTGTGAGGCATGTATTAGCATCAGGGTAAACAAATTGTATTATCCAATCACAAAATAATTTAACAAGTTCTTCATTCGTTTGATTTGCAAGAACACTTCCAGCTGCAATTGAATAAATATCTTCTTTCATTTGCATATCATTAGTTTCGATTACTAATTGAAACAGCTTAAAGAATTCTAACGGCTGACTAACCGCCCATTCTCCTAACGTTGCTCTATAGCTTACTCTTTCTGAATTATTTACAGTTGTTAATAACCATGCATAAATTAATGGTAAACCATCGAACGAATCATCGGCTTTTAATTTGAAAGTTTCATGGTCTAACTGAATAGAACTACTAGAAACCCACTTTTCATTAATACCATACACTATGTTACTTGGGACGGACCAAATTATATCTCTTTCAGCAGGTAGGCTGAACTCCATCATATAATCATGTAACATCTTACTACCAAGTGGATGCCCTTTAACCCGAGATACTACTTTAATTAAAGAATCAACAATTTCCTTTAAATGTTCAGCATCTATTCGCATTAATTTAGCGATATATTCTTTATATTTTTCAGCTGCAGTAATAGAAACATTAGCTAAAGTAAAACATGTTAAAGACAATCTTTTCGAATCTAAAAAAGCTTGTTTTATACAGGTATTTTTTGATAGAAGATATGAATGTTCTTCCATTAACAAAATTGCAAGCATCATTATTACACCGTTTTGTTTCAGGAATTGCTCAGGTATTTTCATGTCATCATAATTATGTCCACTTTCATATAATCTAAGTGCAAAAATATAATCAAATATGGGTTGCATACCAATCGAAACTATCCTTTTTGAATCACTGAAGAAGGATTCTGAATATTCCTCAAAACTTTGAAGTAATCCATAGTTCTCTAAGTACTGTATCAATGAACTTACTATTTCCTGACTATTAATCACAGGGATTGAATCGATCAATACTTTTTCGATTTCAGTAAGAGGTATTCGCTCCTTTTCAATAAATAAACTTGAGATCGCTATTAGACTGCTTTTAATTATATGACTATTCCTTCCAACTTTTAAATCGTGAGTTTTAATAAATTCTTCTTCAAGTATTTTTATTTTTTCTTTTAACAGGTTTGTTATAGTCATAGCTGTACTATCTATATTGCTCACATTTTGATTCTTATAATTCTCACAAAACAGTCTTAAACTTAATGGTGACTTTAAGCTCCATTTAATCCAATTTGAACTACCTATCTCTACATCAAAGTGATTAATATAAATTAAGAAAAGTTGATTTACCGGCACATCTCCGGTTGATTGAAGCCTAAAAATATTTTTCAGCAGATTATCTGTATATGATATAGATTCAAAAACATATGGTCTACTTGTAACACAAAACTTTATTCTTGAATACACTTCTGTTATACTGCTAGCTTCACGAAGTTTTTCTATCCATTTATCATATGGCCTAGACTCATCTAAACCTTCTATAAAAATAATCACTTTAGGTACTAATTTAAATTCATTACAAATATTTTTATATAATTCTATTGTTTCATTTCTATAAGATAAAGATTCAAGCCCTCTCCAAATCTCCACTTCTCCCCAGTTACTAGAGAGACCTAAGACATTTGTCATAATATCTTTCCAACTACTAGAGGAATTTATATCCTTAGCTCTAATTAAAATAGGTATATGAAAGTTTCCCCCAAAGATATCCTCAATGGCACCTGCAATACCGTGAGTTTTACCCACTCCAGGATTACCAACAATTACAAAAAGATTTTGATTTAGGGTGAATTCCATTTCAGATAAAATCGAATAAAAATCATGTAATTCGAATTCAGTTATATATTTTTTTATTTCTCTAATATGAAAATAACGCTTATCATTAGAAATATTTCTTTCATCTAATATCGAGTAAATAGAATCTATATCAATTAAAAAATCATGATAACTAAGTAATGTTTGATTTAGTTTTTCTTCCACTAGAATTTCAATTAATTGTGCAACCTTAACTTCTATGTCTTCAAACTTATTTTTTATTTGAGCTAGATTATCAAGATCTGACCTATCTATTTGCCTAAATTCAATAAATTCTACATAATCGTCTATCGAACGTTTAATACAATTACATAATTCTTTTATGTTTTTTAATTGGACAAATATATTTTTTCTAGTTTCTGAGGTACCTAAGTATTGTACTACCTGATTGTTAATAGCCCCCTCTTGATGAAGGTTAGGTATATACTTTTGAGAAAGCCATCCACTTTTCTGGCGGTTATAAGAATATTTCAGATTCTCATAACTTATTTCAGATTTCTCAAACCAATATCTGTATATACCACTAGCTTCATATTGTTGAAGTTGAGATAATATCTTTGTTTCATCCCACAATATTATTTCTAACGATGGATATTCTTTTTGAATTACTTTTTTCAATGCATCCCATCTAGTCGATTCGGTATTAGTAACAACCTTGCCTTCTCTTCCTTTTTTTATTGAGTTTAAATCTCTAGGGACACATACAATATATCGGATTAAATTCGGTCGAACTTCAATTGCAGTTTTAATAGATTTTTTTATTTGAGTCATTTGACCATCCATTATACTAGAACGAAACCATTTAGCTTGTACACCAATTATTGAATTATCCTTTAAAGTAGCGAACGCTTCCACTCCACCGTCACCGCCGCTCCCGTTAACCACAGTAACCGAATCTAAAGAATCTTTATATTCTCTCTTACACCAAAGTTCGAATAATTGATTACACATAGTTTCAAAAGCTTGTGTCGGGGCATCATTATAAGTTTGAAAATGTTCCCAATTCAATTCCCTCACCACTTTCATATGTTTCATTTTATATAGGATTCCCATGAACTTATTTAATAAAATCCTACTCAATATTTAATATTTTTATGTATTGATAAAATAATTTTGTTATCAATCATTTTACTTCAATAAAATCCCCACATTTTATTGTATATGAACTGGTAAATAAAAGCATCTTATAATTCCATATAATTAACAGTTCTAATTATCCTTAATTTTAAAACTTTTTTATGAACTGTATTTTTAAAGACCTTAGAAAGGAATATACCTAGATATACAAACTGATACCAATCGTACTTCCGATCCGTGTACATTCAGATTTAAAGAGCCTTGCTACGATATAAATGTAGCAAGGCTTTTAGTTGTTTAATTTACAGTAAAGTCTTTTAAAACATAATAAAGTTGTTGTAAAAATGCCGGTCATGTTATTCAGCAATGGGACCAGATTGCAGAGTGATTTTATTAATTGTTAATATTGTGAAGAAGTGTATTTAAGTCAACGTAGCAGTTTAGTTTAATGGAAAATGTTATAATGTTAATAAAATTCTAGAAATGTAGGGAGAAAAATGAAGAATATTAAAAGATTGATTCAAGTCATCTTAGTAAGTACATCATTCCTAATTCTTAGTGGATGCTATTTCCCTAAAGATCAACTGAATCAACCAATACAAGAATATTTAAAAATAAACTATGGAATACAAGATGAGTTTTCTGTTATTCGGACAGATAATAATTGGCTTAATGGGATTGACCATCAAACTTATATAGAAATTAAAAAGCCATATCGTGCTTATCCGTTCCTAATGATTGAAAGAGATACTTTGAAAATTTTAGAAGATGATAGTGATGATATCTATCTCGAACAATTCACAGGTGCATATATTGAGCAACATCCAGAAGTAGTTCAAGTAATGAAACAGATCATAAAAAAATATGGGTTAGTAAAATATCCTAATGAAGCTGTCCCAGAAAAAAATGGACCTATTCGTATATTCCCTTACGACAACATCGAGTTAAATATAAGTAATTCTCAAGAACTACTTGATGATTTTAAAAAGACCCAAAAGATTGATACTACTGGACTTTTACCTATACTAATACCAAGTGACCCCCGACGTGAAAATTATAATAGCAGGTATGTAGGTGTGGTGAATTTTCTATTTGAATTTGACATGAATAAAAATAAACATCCTATTCCAAAGGCCAAAGATTTAATTGAGGATTTCCAAAAAAGTAGGGTATTAACAAAAGGGATATACAACATAGATATGTTAGTAGATGATTCAAATCCAGATCATTTTGTAGGATGGGAATATAATAATGTAGCTTTGTTTGAAGTTGATGAAAATGGTAAATACACCATAATTGCTAATCCTAAATATGATGATTTAGATAGAACTTACTATTTTGGTGATTACGCAGCTAAAAAATAAAATAAAACTTTAGGTTAAATTATTTAATTGGAATTGACTAAAAACACACGTGGTTCTACCCCTATTAAACAACTTTATTATTATATTTTTGAGTACAGTTAAGTAACTTATATCGAAAATTAAGCAACTATATTTTAATCCCGCTCTAAATTTAGAACTGGGTTATGCTTGTTTTAGGTTTTAAACTTTAATAGCTTTATTATCTTTTTACAGTTGAAGCTCTTTGGAGAAATGTCTTTTAATATGAATTTATCAATTTTTCCTATACCAATTGTTTTAGCTAAAACAATATCTGTATCCAGATTACGTTTCTAAATAAAATTAAAATTTCCGAATAAATTGCGCATCAGAAGTCTACTAGTACACTATTAATAACCATTCCTTTTAGCCATAAATAAACAAAAAAAGCAAACCAGTTTCTTTGGTTTACTTTTGCATAATAGAACATTTAAAAAGTCGATTCTCCTACAACGGTACTTATTATTTAAAACTTGAAATGTTATAGCTATATGATGGCTACAACTCTTTAAATATGAAACGAAACTTAAATATACCAATAAAAATTCATAACTATCACAAAAAAATTTGTTTTACAGCGAATGAAAACGAAATCATACTAAAAAATTGAACACCCTATATGATTATTCTTAAAACTCGAAACAATATAGCTATATGATGGTCACAGCTTTTAAAATTTGAAGCAAATTCTAATCAAAAATATTAATTGAACATATATTTTACAATTTGTTCACGCATAATAAAGTTATAACGATAATCCCTATTTTCAAATAAGAAAGTGGGGATTATTGAAATTTTAATAGACTTAGGGAATTCAATAAAATTTATTGTTAATTTAGAGAAACTTCAGGCTTGGTTTCAATAGAAATAACTCTTATTCAATATTATTTTTCAATTTAGCTAATTCGAATAGAATAGCAATACGAAAATCAAATACAGGATATAACTTTCGCTTTGTGTGTACATTATACCAATACGCTCCATCAGAAAATAAATGTGGAAAAGCTTCACTTATGTCAACCTTTTTAGAAGTTATTCTCCCTTTTGCATACCCTATTCCAGCTGCTATAGAGTGGTTTCCACATTCAATGTGACAAACATTTATTGGTGTATAATATGTAGATTCATGGTTATATGGATCAAAAACAAAATCCCTTATATATATTTCTTTTACTGCTTTTTTCATACGCTTTCGGTTCCATGGTATTGCTATAACACATTCATCTTTAAGATTGATGTTTATAGATTCTTTATTTGATATCCCATAAATTTTTAACTCCTCACCATTCTCATTATAATACGACATTGGAAAAAACATTCGGCGATCATAGTCCTTAAAGTGTTCTTCTCTATAAAAAATAGTAGTCATTACACTCGTTTTAAGATCTTCTCGAATTACATCCATCATGTAGTCTAATATTATATTTTTTTGTAATGATTCGCTTTCTTCTTCTAACCAAGTATGAATAATTTCCATAGTGTACAAGAACCTTTGCTCTGGAGATGGTTCAAATTTGGAACCATCTCTGTTTTTACATAGAATATTTTTAAACATACTCTCCTCTCCTTTCAACACATTAGAAAAGGTCAGAACCTTTGTTTTTACAATAAAAAGGCTTTTAAATAAGTTTTAATCAACCTTTAAAACTGCTTCTTCGTTTAAAGAAATTTGAATATCCCCTCACTAACCGTTTGTATATAGAGTAATGAATCCATTTAAATTAAAATCTATTCAAAATAACTTCTATTAACTTGTTATAAAATACATATCTATAAGATATGTTTATCAAATTATACCTACAAATACTATTAAATCGATTTAATCATCCAACCGGATTTCATTCCATTGTATACTTCATTAGTGCAATCATCTTTATGCATGGCAAATACAAATAAATGTGTAACTCTACTCATAGCTACATATAATAAATTATTATTTGTATATAAATAATTACCTTCTTCATATACCCCATATTTATGTAATAAAATCTTAGTTAAAGGTTTATCATCAAAATCCACAACTAAAGCCGAACGCAGTGTTTCACCTTTTACTGAGTGAATAGTAAAAATATCATCCTCATCTACT
Organism: Bacillus sp. SIMBA_074; assembly: GCF_046534555.1. Taxonomy (NCBI): domain Bacteria; kingdom Bacillati; phylum Bacillota; class Bacilli; order Caryophanales; family Bacillaceae; genus Bacillus; species Bacillus sp. SIMBA_074. The sequence goes on from NZ_JAWRYM010000019.1 coordinate 80,939, forward strand.
TTACTACTAACTTCACCAACTGAAGGTGACAAAACTGCTTCTATTTTCTCGAATAATTGGTTACGTGTATTTATATTCCCCACACTTTTTTCACTTAATAAATTATTTATAAAATCTTTTAACTTTACTTTTTCTTCACTAATCATCCCATTCCTTAAAATTCCTATTAATATAGAATTTAATGTTATGATTTTTTTGTGATTATTAATCCACTCTTTTACTTCAGAAAGTTTGTCCTTATTTGTAACTACCTTTTCAACAATAAAATCAATTATTAAACGTTTTAACATATAATTTTCCGATTCTATTTTAGTTGATTTCTTCTTTCTATATATGGCCCCACTTTTTAAAATAGGAGCCCAACTCTTAGAGAAAACAAGTACCTTATCTCCCTTGATACTTTTCTTGAAAATAGGACTTTGCAACTCATATTCTTCTATTACTCCTTTTCTAGTCACATTTTTATAATGGATATTCCTCCCTTTTAAATATCGAAGATATCGTAATAAAGTATAAGCATACCTTTCTCCTGTTAGATAACTATTTATTGAAACAAAATCAAGCCATAAACATACTTCTGGTACAGGAATACCATCCTCCACAATTAAATACCTTAAAACTTCTCCATTACTAGCTTTTTTTACTTTTAATCCATACGTATTTTCATGTTTCACCCTGCAATTCTCACCTCATTTACTGAATTTAATTAATAGTGTACCAGAATTCTTCTAGTACACTATTAAAATACATTCCTTGTAAGCTATAAACAAAAAAAGTAAACCATTTTATTTGGTTTACTTTAGCATAACAGAACGTCGATACTATATTGATGAAAATCTTCCGGTGCAACATACTGTAAAGCTAAACCTGTTATATAAGTTGAACATTTCATATACGTATGCATAATTGGATTCACAATAATAATATCTGGTCGCTTCGGTATTTCGTACAAACGAGCCATCTTCTTTATTCCTAACGCTTTTAATGGTGGTGTTGCTGCTAATACGATCGATCCGCTTCGATTCACATCTCCGACGACAGCCAATTTTGTATATCGCGGATCAAGCCTTTTTTAATACATGATACGCTCGCATAAAAGCTACGAAGATCTACACAAAGAATAATACGATTTGGTAAAAGAGAATAATCATACAAGGTTATCACCCCCAACAAAAGAACATTCGTTCCTATTATATACGAACTTATGTTTTTTAAAAAGTTATTTTCATGAAAATTTTGGTTAAAATAACCGTACTTTACAAATCTATTTACGAAAAACTTAAGGAATTCCCCTCTATATTCATAAGAAGTTTTTTCTATACTGAAAATGTAAATACATAAAAGGAGAAACAATTATGAAGAAATTTGTACTTTGCATAATAGGAATAAGCCTCCCTATATACTTACTACCTTTCATATTACGTGGGGATTTGGACAGATTTAATCCGATTGCTGAAGAAAAAAATGTATACGCCATTGCGAAGGGATATGCCGTTCCAGATTATCATCATAAAGGCAGAGCTATGTACTCCCTAAAAGGTGTTGATGAATCAAGAAATGAGAAAGAATATACAGTAGGAGCTAGCACCCCTAATGATTTTATAAGAAAAACTTACTTGAAAATTCATGTGAAAGGAAAGTATGTCTATTCTTACGACGTTATTTCTGAAAAGGATATTCCGGAGAAAATAAGAGGACAATTGTAATGCAGCGTATAAATGAAAGAGCCTACTCGTATGAGTTGGCTCTTTATTCCCTCTCTCTCATCTATCGCCCTTCACACACTTGAGGAAAGAAAATTCTTTCGATAAATTTATTAAATTAATTATCATTGTTTTAATAACCATTGTTCAATTACTTTCACTGTTTCATCTCGTTGTGCTTTTGACGTAATTAAGCTCGCATTATCACCTTTTTGCTCACCATACATGCCAAAATGAGCATGGTTTCCGCCTTTTATCATGTGCATAGTTGTATTTTTTGACATTAACTTTTTATTGTTCTCTATTTTTTCTACAGTTGCTAAAGCATCTACTTCCCCATAAATTGGTAACATCGGAATTGATTTGGTAGAAAAATCATCTGCAGGATACGAACCTAAGAAAATGATCCCGTCTACCTTGTCTTCATGTTGAAAAGCATACTTAGAAATCATAGCTCCCCCCATTGAATGCCCCGCAACATACCATTTCTGAACTTCAGGATACTTTTCCATTACACTGTCTACCGCATTGATTCCAAGTATCGCTAAGTTTAATGGTAACTTAGGCATCACTACAAAATGCCCATCTTTTGCAAGAGCTTCCCCTAAGTAACTATAAGCCTCAGCTTCTACTTTAGCTCCTTGATAAAAAATAATCCCTATTTTAGCATCTTTCTCTCCAAATACTATATTATCTTCCTCTTTTTTATCATCTACTAACGACAAAGCCTCTTTCGTTGGTTTATAAGTAAACTGAGACCAAACAAAAAAAGTAATACTTCCCATAAGTAAAATACCTAATAAAGAGTACAGAACAATTTTCATCCACTTCTTCACATATATGCCCTCCCTAAGATGTGTATATCCTATACTTTAATTATTATTAATATGATTGTCGAATAATCTTAACTAATAAGTTTAGAAAAAATAATACGAGCCCTGAAATGCCGTTTTAACATAAATTCAATATATTATTTTAAAACGCAAGCTTCATAAGCTAAATAAAATTTTATAAAGAAAAAGCCGATTTCCTTATCGTATAGGAAATCGGCTTTTGGCTTAGTTATTGATTTAGTAATAAAAATGCACGATATGAAAATATTTTTATTTAATCCCTTGTTTTTCAAATCTATATTACTTGAAAATTTCATCGAACGTTTTTTCAATTTTATCAGCATCCTTTGATATTGCTAAAAGGATATAATTATCTTTTGTTTTTAAGACACGTTTTTCTATTAAAAAATATTCTTCTGGAAGATAGTCTTTAAAACTTTTTGATTTTTTTTCAATCCTATTTGAAATTTTCTCTTTAATGCTTTCTACATTTTTCATATCTTTTACTTTCATTACAGCAATTTCATCAGCTTTAATATTTGTAGGAGCGGTATATAGCACAAAACTTTCGACTTCATCAGCATTTATGTTATATAGCTTTTGAAGTTTTTTACTATCTCCTTCTTTCATTTCTTCTAGGTTAGTGACATGTTTAATTTTCTCCCCTATTTCTGTAGCTGAAAGGCTATTGACACTTTCTTTTTTTCCAAAACAACCACTTAAAGCTCCTAAGGTAATCGTACAAACAATAATAGTAATAATGAATTTTATATTAAAAGGTTTCAACAAATTTATCTCCTTTTCATTTAGTTGCTTCAAATATTTAATTTGAATCAGTATTGTAACGATTTATATTTAATGAATACGGCCATTGACATAAATAAATTAAAGACGAGGATAATGATCTTTATAGCTAGGACATATATTAAGTACAACTAATTCTCTTATTCAGATAAATCATTTATAGATGCATCTTCAAAGAAGGTATTTCCATTATAAAGCACTAACATATCATTGATTTTATTTTTCTGTACCAACATATTTAGACTATCTGTATAGTATCTAAGGTCGACTATATGAATTTCACTAAAATGTGGTAGTAAAAAAGGCAGTAAAGAATTTGCATAAGAATCTTTGACAACTAATAATTTTTTCCCATTCGTATTATCAGTTTTTATTTTTATTAAGGGATGATTCCCATTGAAAAATACAGTATATTTATCTTTTTTCTTAATGTTCTCCATTTCATAAAGAGAAGTTGACGTTTTGCTTTCATCTATATACTCTACTTTATATTGGGTAGCTTTCTTTTGTTCATATAATTCAATACTATCAGGATCTATATTTTTAAAGCCTGCTTTTGAATATAGGGATCCATAAAAGCTATTTGTAATTTGTTTAATGTTGAATGAACTATCTTTATTAGGAGTAAAATTCATATTTTCACCTAGCCCTTGATAGGCATAATATGCACCTTTAGTAGTCCAATGATGATCGGTTTTATAATATATATATTCATCCTTTTTAGAACTCAATACAGGATATACATCAATAAAGTTTATATCCTTATCTAAAGATTTTTTCACTTTATTAATATACGTAAGCTCATCACTATGAGAAACATAGTTTGGGAGGTTATTTTCTAAAATACTAATTGCTGTAGGTACTAACATGACTTGCATTTTCACATTAGGATTTGCAAGATGAAAATCATTTATTGCTTCTATTTTGCTATTTACATCTTGTTCTTCAGGCTTACTAAACTTTTGAAGTAAAAAGCCATCTTTACCGATATACACACCATTATTCTCTTTCTTTCCTAGTCTGTAGTCCATATCAGATTTCACGTTTATCCAAAAGTCCCTGAATGCAAACTGATCAGAAATATATTTTTCGTAGCTAGAAGTGAACTTTTTTTCTATAAGATTTTGGAAAGAGAACGCCGGAAACTGTTCTAGCTTTCTATTCTCTTCATCTGAAAATGTTTTATTGGGAGTTAGTAAATTTACACTGAACATTCCCCCTATAAAGAGTGTCAATAACCCTGCCAATGTGTGTTTGTATATTTTTTCATACTGATTCAAGTAACTCACCCCTTTCAAACAAATACGATATCATTAAAACCTAAAGTATAAGAATGGATTATATGTGTCATTCACTAAATACGCCGTTGAAAGAACTGCTAGTATGACATACAAAACTGGAATGCCAATAGCACCTAGTAACTTCAGCTTTTCTCTAACATATACAATTGCCCTTTTTGGGAATGGTGTTGAACAACATGCAAGGACAATAAATAGTATAAAATTAGTTGTTAGATAATATAGAGTTTTATTATCCAAGAAAACGGATTGATTAAAGCCAAACATTGTTCCTATGAAATTCATTGCTACTGATAAGTTTTCAAATTCAAAAAATATCCATCCAATTAAAACAATGATAAGTGTATACACATGTCCGATAAAGCTCATTCTATTTTTAAGCCATTTTAAAAGAAATAGCTTTTCTAGTGTTACAAATAATCCAAAATACAATCCCCAAACAATAAAATTCCAGTTTGCTCCATGCCACAATCCTGTTAAGAACCAAACTATAAGTAAATTTCTAAGTTGCTTGATTAATCCAGTCCGATTTCCGCCGAGAGGAATATATACATACTCTCTAAACCATGAGCCTAACGATATGTGCCATCTACGCCAAAACTCAGTTACACTTTTTGATATATAGGGATAATTAAAGTTTTCTGGAAAATCAAACCCAAACATTTTGCCTAACCCTTGAGCCATAGCTGAATATCCTCTAAAGTCAAAATATATTTGGAAAGCAAAAGCAATAATCCCAATCCATGCTGTAAGGATCGCAAGTTCTGATATAGAAGTTGTTTTTACACTTGTCCAAAGAAGTCCTATATTATTAGCTAAAAGTACTTTTAACGCAAGGCCTCTAATAAACAATTCCATTCCTTCACCAAAACGATCAAATGTTACTTTTCTTTCTTGTAATTGTTTGTCAATATCACTGTATTTTACAATAGGTCCTGCAACAAGTTGAGGAAACATCGTAACATAAGTACCAAAAGAAATAATATTTTTTTGCGCTTGTACTTTCCCTAAATAAACATCAATCACATAAGACATCGTTTGGAAAGTATAGAATGAGATTCCCACCGGAAGAGGAAGCGTTTCGACCTGAATATTTAAATTGAAAAGAGTATTGATATTCTCTATTACGAAACCATAATATTTGAAGAATCCCAGTATTCCTAAATTTATTATTATGGAATTAATAAATATCGCTTTTGTAATCCCCTTTCTATCTCTATATTTATCTATAAGCACGCCATTAACATAGTCAAATATAGTAGAGAATATCATAATAACTATATAAACAGGCTCACCCCATGCATAAAAAATGAGACTGACGATAAATAATATAAAATTTCGAAGAACTTTAGGTGATACGTAATAAATAATAAGAGCTAATGGTAAGAACATGAAAAGAAAAGTTAAACTACTGAACACCATTGTTCTTTCACCTCCTACAATTATTTTTTCTTAAAAATTTACAGTCCTTACATAAGAACTGTAAATTTCAAATATAGATACTACTTAACAGAACCTTTCAATTGTTCAAGTAGCATCTTGTAATAATCAGCTTTAAAATGCACACCATCTTGATCATGTAAATCTTTGTTTTTTTCAAAGATTGGAGATAAATCGATGTACTCTGCTTTCTCAGCTTTTGCTAATTCTTTAAGTTTCACGTTATATTCATCAATATGTTTATATTGTGGGTGTTCTTGTAATACCTTATCTGCAACTGGTGTAACAGATAAAAGGTGTATGCTTACATTTGGAAGTTTTTCTTTTATTTTTTGTATTAATTTGGAATAATTATCTATTGAAAACTTAACTGGATTTTCGATAGGTTTCCCCTCCAGATCCATAGGCATCAGTAAATCATTCGTTCCAAAACTCATAAAAATATGTTCAGGTTTTGTTTCTATTACTTTGTTAACATCTTCCTCTATAGCGATTACTGTAACTTTCCCCTTGTCAGCAATAATGTTTTTATCTTCGGTTAATTCTTGATCAATCATTCCTTCAGTAATGGAATCTCCAAAGAATAAACTATTTTTAAAAATAGGTTTATACGCACTATCTTTCGATGTTTTTTCATGCGTAGCATTTTGAGTAACCTTATTTGATGGTTTTTCAGTCCCGTTATTTACACAGGCTGCGGAGGTCAATGCAACGGCCCCCGTAAGTAGACAAACACATACTTTCTTTAACATTTCTATCTTCCTCTCAAGTCATTATTTCGTAAGCGATGGTGTATATAGCAATGTTATTTTTGTTTTCAATGCGAACCTTTCGTTTACAAAATATAGATTAATCGTTACGGGTAAAGATGAGATGCAGATTATATAGATATAATTTAAAGAATCAACAGTTTGAAAATTAATTATTAAATAACTTAACAGAAGAATAATTTGATGCTTATATTTCTGAGATTGAATATGAATTTTGATTGAAGAAAATGTGTTTAATAACCCATGAAATGGTTTGTTAACGGTCGATTTCAAGATAGGGAATATGTGTTGGTTTAAACAAAAAAGGAAGCGAATTATTGTAGCTAGCAATAGTTCACTTCCTTTTTATATTAGCTTTAAACATTAAACACATTAAAAGTAATAACTTAATAATAAAAACACTTTTTTGTTTATTTTAATTGATTTTTTAAATAGTCTAACCAAATCGGGTAAAATTCAGATTTAAAATGGATGCCATCCTTAACATAGAGGTCTGGATTATCTTTAAATATCGGGGACAAGTCGATAAAATTCACTTGTTCCTTCTTTGCTAACACTTTAAATCCTTCGTTAAAATCATTAATGTTTTTATAACGCTCTTCTTTTTGTGTACGTTCTGGTGTAACTGGTGTAATTGATAGGATATTTATTTTTGTATCAGGTAATTTTTCTTTTATTTTTTGAATCAGTTGAGAATATTGGGTTATTACAGATTCTTTTGCTTCACTAAGATTACATAACCCAAGTAAAATAAATATATTTTTCGGTTTTTGATTAACTACTTGCTCTATATTTTTTTGAGCATCTCCAATTGATTTCCCTATACCACTTACAATGTTTTCTTCGTCTAATATATCAATATCATGAAGTCCATCTGTAATGGAATCCCCTAAAAATACACTTGATTTAAAAATAGATTTAAATGTCGAAGTATCTATATTAGACGAAGAGATGTGTTCTTTTTCAAAAGTGGTAGAAGAAGAGTCTATTTTAGAGACTGGACTAGTAATATCTCTCTGACTATCTGGATCTCCGCAAGCTGATAAAGCGATGATACCTATCAATGGGATTGTAATTATTTTTTTAATCATATACAATTTCCTTCCTTACAGTGCTTTTATTAGTAAAATTAGATAACATTTTTACTGATAAAAACCAATTTTTAAAGACAACCATGTTTATACTATAAACGTTGATCTTTCTGGAAGTTTAGACGAAAATGATCTTCATCATTATATACCCCAAATTCATACCCTTGCTCTTTATAAAATTTAATAATTTCAGGAAGAGCTTGTAATGTTTGCGCCTTTTCATGCATTAAAACAACTTCTACTTCTTCTGTTGTTTGTTTCTTTACATTTTCGATAATCTGAGTTGGATTATCTTTTAATTTCCAATCATTTGAGTCTATTGTCCAATCCCAAACTTTTATTGCTGCTTCTACAATTTGATTCCGAATTTCCTCTCCCTTTAATCCTGGTGCAGATCCATATGGCGGACGGACCAGTTTAGGATTTGTACCCGTAATATTATGAATAAGATCTAACGTTTCTTTCATCTCTGGTACAAATTGTCCTTTTTTGTATAGCTTCTCACTATTATGTGTCATACTATGAGCACCAATATAATGTCCTTCTTTTACCGCTCGTTTTACGTTTTCCTGAAAACCTGTATTTTGTAAATTGCTACCTTGCATAAAAAATGTAGAGGCAACATTTTGCTCTTTGAGTACATCTAAAATTTTCCCAGTTAATTCGCTAGGACCGTCATCAAATGTTAAATACACAACTTTTCCTACCGGTTTTCCATCAGGTCTTTTCTGTTTTGTCGGTGGTGTTTCCTTTTTCTTTTCTTGTTGTTGCGTATTAACTTGTTTACTATTTTCATTAGCTACTCCCTTTGCTGGGATAGAGTTCCATTCCCCTATTAAAAAGAATGTGAAAAAGGTCGTTGCTAAAACAACTCCTAGAGATATTATTACCTTAGTTAATCGACTTGTTTTTTTCTTATTTTGTGATTCTTTCATTATTTTTCGATCCTTTCTCTATTAATTTTCATATTCGTTATTTATAAGGCTGAGCCTTTACTCGACTGAATCATTCGTTTCAACCGGTGTTTACAATAAATAGATTAATAGAGATGGATAAAGATAAAATGCAGATAATGTCGAAATCAGTTAAAGAATAAAGTTAAGTTAATTCTTAAATTTGAAAACTGGATATACACCAAAAATAAAAAATACTACTCTTCCTAATTAAGATTTAGAAAGAATAGTATTTTTCTATTTTCCTATTTTATTACATCGTAAAATAATTAATAATGCCATCCACAATTCCTTTTTGCGATTTTGCTTGGAATTCTTCTGAATTCATTCTTTTTTCATCACTCGCATTAGATGTAAACCCTAATTCTATTAGGATAGCCGGAGAAGGATTTTCTCGTAAGACAAGAAAATCACTGCCATGAACGCCTCTATCTCGGCTGTCTATATTTTGATCAAAAATAGCTTCTTGTACGATCTTAGCTAATTTTTTATCTTTCCTTTTATTAGATCCATAATGAGTTGTTATTCCTTTTACTTTTATATCCTCAAAAGCATCATGATGAATGCTAATATAAAGATCTGCCGAATGATCTTTAGCTACTTTGACACGTGCTTGTAATTCTTCCTTTTGCTTTGTTTCTGGAAGTAAGCTCGTATCTTTTTCACGTGTCAATATAACTTTCGCATCCGTTCTTTCTTCTAATTCTTTCTTTATATTTTGTGCTACTTTTAAATTAAGCTCTTTTTCAATCGTTCCAAATTTCTTTCCTTTCGTCCCTCTATCTCCTCCACCATGCCCTGGATCAATTACAATTGTTTTTCCTCTTAATCGTAAATCCTCTTGTGATATATTTTTATGCCCCTTAGCATGTATGAAACTAACTCCTGTGCCCATTATTAATATTATAAATAAAAGCAATGTCGCTCTTTTTTTCATTTTAACAATCTCCTTATCAGCTTTTCATTCAGTTTCTAATGAAAATAGTAATGAATGCTGATAAAGATAAGATGCAGATAATGTCGATTTTGTTTAAAAATGATAAAAACGTGTAGAACGACAATTCTACACGTTTTTATTTAAATAGAAGAAAAATAATACTCCATCTTCTGTATTCGAAACACCATATTCCGCGCCATGCAGCTCTAATATATTTTTTGAAATAGCAAGGCCCAATCCTGTTCCGCCTTTGGAACGTTGACGAGACGTATCTCCTCGATAAAAACGATCCCATATTTTCTCTAAATGTTCTGGCGCGATATGAGCCCCTTTATTTTCTACACATACTTTTATACGTTCATTTTCTTCTAATGTAGAAATAATAATATTCTCATGTTCTGGTGTGTAACGAATCGCATTCGTAATAAAGTTAGTAACCACCTGTTCTATTCGATGTGGATTTGCAACTACCTCAATTTTAGAAAGTTGTTTATGGACATGTAATTGCTTAGCTGTTATATCCGAGGTTAATTGCTCACATATATAATCAATCATCTCATCAATATAGAAAACATCCATTTCCATTTTATACGTACCAGACTCGAATTTTGCTAACTCCAGCATATCAATAATGAGCATATCCATTTTATCTACTTCTTTTGACATTGCTTTAAAGTAATACTCCTTTTTATTACTAGCAACACCATCCTCCAAAATTGAAATACAGCTCTTCATAATACTTAAAGGTGTTTTTAACTCATGTGAAACACCAGCGATAAATTCTTTACGTGTATTTTCTAATTGCTTTTCTTTCTCTATATCTTGCTGCAATTGATTAATATACGAATGCAAAGCCTTAGAAAGTGTATTAATATTTTGTGATAAAGCACCTATTTCATCCTTTGTAGTAATAGGTATTGTCTCTGAGAAATCTAAACCAGCGATTTTTTTTGTAGTATCATTTATTTGTAATAGTGGTTTGGCAATTTTATTTGAATAATAGAACGATATCAAAACGATTAAAATCAAAACAAATATAATTAAATATACATAATAATCCTTTATCATTTGCACAGCTTCATCAACTGGCTGTAATGATGTCATAGCAAATATATAATTTACCTTACCATCTGCATCTTTTGTTGGTTTGATTAATAGTTTATATTTAATATCATTTTCTTCATAATCCACTATTTCTGTAGAAGTAATATTATTTGGTTTTTGATTTAATATTAAATCAACCTGAAATTGTTTTATTCTATCTATTAACACACGATTTCCATAAATAGAGTTAGTTCCTACAGTACCCTCCGGTAACTGCACGTTCTTAATACTTCCTGCTAAATATAACTGTGAATTTCCTTTTGAAGATGCGACTTTTGGGCCATATAACTTCTCTGACAACTGCTTGTTCTCCAAACCAACATTCTTCTCTTTTATTGTTAACATCGCAGGGACTACTGCATCACCTTCCTGCACTCCATCGATAATAATATGATTCCCCTGTTCTAAACTATCTTTTATCCTTTGTATATCTTCTAAATTAACAAAACTATACAACGGTATCTGAATTAAACGTTCAGAAAAGGTCTTATTTTGGTTAGGATCTAACTGAATTTCTAAAGAAAAATCACTTGCATATTTTATATTCCCTACACTATCTAACGTTGTAATCCATGTCGCATTATCTTGGTAGAAATTTTGTTCCAATTCTTGAATCCTTTTCGCGTCATCTCCAGCTTTTATATATGCCTTTTCAAAGGATTGAATATTCGTTTTAATATCATTAACTTTTCGATTCGAATAATATTGCTTAAAAAATATGGTTTGTCCAATAAAAATAGTCACTAAAATAAGTGTGCATAATGCCGTAGTTAATATAAATAACTTTAATACAATTCCTTTTTTCATACCTGTCCCTCAAATTTATAACCAGCTCGCACAACAGTTACAATACAAGTCGCTTTTTGTCCTAATTTATGACGCAAATTACGGATATGACTATTAACAGTACGATCATCCCCAGCGAATTCATAACCCCAAATTTTAGTGATTAGTTGTTCTCTCGAAATTACAATCCCTTGATTTTGCATGAAATACGTTAATATTTCAAATTCTGTATGTGTCATACTTATGTCTTCCCCATCTACAGTTACTGTACGAGAAGGGAAATGTACATGGATACCACTACTAGTTAATGTGTCTGCAGTAGATACATTAACAGTGGAAGAATATCGGCTTTCAATTAATCGTTTTGCTCTTGCCAATAAAATAGGAGGACTATATGGTTTTGTAACATAATCATCTGCTCCCAGTTCAAATCCCAGTAAAGTATCATCCTCATCCACCCGAGCCGTTAGCATAATAATAGGTACATTAGATTTCTTACGAATTCGCCGGCAAACCGCCCAACCATCTAATTCTGGTAACATAATGTCTAAAATTATTAAATGCACCTCATGTTCTTCAAATATAGATAATGCTTCTTTCCCATCAATCGCCTCTAAGACGTTATATCCTTCGTTTAGTAGGTAATCCTTCATTATTTCACGTAAAATATCTTCATCTTCTACAATTAAAATTGTTCTTTGCATATTTCATCTTCCCCACGATTAATTTTATTTTTATGAAGAAATAGTTCATTTTATATTTTAACCAATTAGAAATCTTTCACTATTTCTGTCACTACTAAATGCAACATAGTTATATCAAGATAATAGCATGCTGATATAAAGATAAAATGCAGAGATAACTGTAATTCTTCAGCAAATAATGAAACTCATCTTGAATCGAAAGATCCATACAAAAACGCCATCCTTTCTGTATATTTCTACAAACAGGATAGCGTTTTTTCATATTAAAGGTAGAATTATAAGGTAATATCAATTATACGTAACAATTGATATTTAATTGATATTAGAACTTATTACTTTATATTTATCTTCTTTTGCAACATCTATAATTGCATCAATTTTTTGTTGTTCATTATTCAGCTCATGTCCTTCGATCCAAACTTTATATCCTATTTCTCCCACTACTCCAACTTTAGTTATAACAACATCTAACTGTTTTTCTTTTTGAAAATATTCAATAGCAGTTGCCTTTGCTTTTTCTTGAGTTTTTGGAAATTCTTTGTCACTTAATGGATCTTTCGTTGTTAATGTAATGTAAGAGACAAAACCAATAATAATCAAAGTTATGGTAGAAAGTCCAACTAAAAATATTTTTTTCATTCTTCTTCATCCTTGTCTATCTTTTTTTAAAGATTAACATAACATTTATCGTTTTTCAATAAATAAATATTGTATTTTACTATTTATTTATTGAAAACCTCTATAACTTAGACAAATATAAAAATCATTCCTCTAACTATCCTGATCTTTATCTCAATTAATCTATTACATAATGTAGAGTTATAAAAGAGTTTGATCATTATTAAAGAAATACAAAAATAAAAACCCCAATCTCTCTATATTAAAATTGAGAAATTGGGGTTAAGTTACTTAACAATATTTTTTATTTAAAACCAGTAACTGATTAATAATCCTGCTGATAATAAGAAGCCAAAAATCGTATTTGTCATCGCTGTTGATTTCATTGCGATGCGCATATACCCGGGATCCTTTGCTCCTTTTTTGAAGCTTTGAATAGCAGAGATTGGCTTTTTCAAACCTAGGAACATAACTAATGCCCAAGGGCTTATATAACCCATCAATACAATCACAGCGATCCATAAATAAGCAATGAAAAAGGCTACAGCTAATGTTACTACTGCTTTTTCTCTCCCAAGTAGGATTACTAATGTCTTTCTTCCACCTTTAATATCTTCTTCGATATCTCGGATGTTATTCGACATGTTGATTGCACCGACTAAAATTCCAATTGGAATGGAAATCAATACACTTTCAATCGTTATCGTATTCGTTTGAATAAAGAAAGCAATAAGTACAAAACATGTCCCCATTAACAATCCAGAAACTAATTCTCCAAATGGAGTGTACGCAATTGGTAATGGACCACCTGTATATAAGTAGCCAACCGCCATCCCAATTAAACCAATGACGACTAACCACCAGCTGCTATTCATACAAATATAAATTCCAATAAATGCTGCTACCACATACAATAAAAGCGCAACTGTTAATACATTTTTTGGTTTCAATCCATGACGGACAATTCCACCACCGATGCCAACAGAATCAGCGGTATCTAATCCACGTTTGAAATCATAATACTCGTTAAATAAATTCGTTGCTATTTGCAATGCTAAACATGCAACCATCATCGCAATAAATAAAAGCCAATGAATTTCGGCAACATAAAGTGATGCCACTGTCCCTAAAATTACAGGAGAAAACGTCGCCGTTAATGTATGTGGGCGCGTCATCTTCCATATTAATTTAGCGGAACTAATTTCTTTTTCATTCCCCATAACTCTGTTCAATCTCCCTACATTTTAAGTATAAAATCACTAGAAGTATCTTTCTTTCTATTTCTTGATTCACATCCATTAATTATATCAAATAAATGATACCCCTTCTAACAAATCTAATAATAGTAAAGTAAAAAATTTAAAATTGAATTACTATTAAGCTAACAAAACTAAATTCCTTTAAATGTGGTACCGTCACCTGCCCATCAACTTAAGAAAACAGATCCACCTTAAACGAAAAAACGAGCTTTTTTATTGCAAGTTAGGGCACAACCTCATTCTGGAGGTAGCTCTATTTTCTTAGCTTGATAGCGATGTGATGTAAAATTAAGATTGTTCAAGTCGGAGCAAGGCACTCTATGATTGATTTCATTTTATAAGGAATCCACTGCAGAAAAAGAATAATTTTATTTAGGAACTAATACCTCACATCCAAAAACAAGTGATACATGTACTAATTCTTATTTAATTTCATTTTTTATTAAGGCAGATTAAAAATGAATTAAAGGTGTGTGAAAAAATGGAGGAATTAAATCAAGTTTTAAACACTTCTGAAAAAATTCAGATAGATAATGAAAGTACATCAGATGTAGAACAATTATTAGACTGTTCTACTCCTTGTCAAAACGTCATAAATACTTCTGGGACAATTAGATTAACGGCCGGTACGAGTAATCCTTCATCAATTATTTTTTCAGAGCCATTACATGTTGGTGATACTTTCCCTGTAATTACAGATCCATTTTATTTAAAACTTAATGTTGCTCAATGTGATGCTCAAGCATCTGTAACTACTCCTTGTGGTGTTATAGAATGTAATGTTTCTGTATCTCAAATTACTGCAGTTGGAAATTTACCATTCTATTTTGGATTTCCAGCTCAATTTTTTCCATGTACAGGTCCAAGAACAGGATTTAGTGCATATTTAAATGATGTTGTACAAATAAACAATGTTCTTTGCTATAACTGTGATGGATCTTTACCTCTATTATGTGTAAATGGACTTTCACAAGTAAATGGTACAGCAACTTTAGTAAGCATTCGTCGAGATAGTTCTTATATATATTTTGATTTTAATGTGGAGATTGTTTTACCTGGTTGCTAAAAAATAAAAAGCACTTATCTTTTTTTGAAGTGACCCCCAAAATCGGAACACATATCAAAATACCTAAACCACCTGTTCCCTATATTCTTTAGGGGATAGGTCTTTTGATTTTTCTTGAATTCGCACATAATTGTAGTATTTTTAATTCCAAGTGTCTCTATAATGGTACGATTTGAATACCCATTCTTTTTCATTTGAATCACTTTCCACTTTATTTCTTCAGAGTAATGAACTCTTGTCTTCAAATGAAAAAGAATTCAAATTAACTCCACACAACACCTCGCCTCTCGTATTCCATTCTATATTCAACAGCAGCTGCAATTTTGGGACTTGCAAACCTTTCCGTGATCCAAAGACCTAAATCAATTCCTGAAGTAACTCCTCATGCAGTAATAATATCGCCTTGATCCACAATTCTGTAATGAAGAAGTTCTGCCCCATATTGACTAATTTCACTCTGCGCCAAATGATGCATTGTTGCCTTTTTATCATTCAATATACCGGATGCAGCTAGTAACATACCTCCAGTACAAACTCCCGCAACAATCGTTCCTTCATTTTGCATCTCTCTAATCATTTTGGTCAAAGTTCCAATCTCTGCTTGCTTTCTCGCCCCATGTTCAGCTTTATGATTCCAGCCACCGCCGGGTACAATTAACAAATCTGGACGATTATCCATTCGTAAAAAATCATGTAGTTTAACCGTAACTCCAAACGAAGTAGTAACCTCTTGTTTTGGTTCACTAGAAACTAATTCAACCGTAAACGGAGCCCCTTCTTCTATCGCTCTTTTCAATACCTCAAAAGGTGCAAAGGAGACAAGCTCTCCAAAACCGTCAAACACTACAATTTGTATTTTCATTTTTAGAACACCTCATATGCTTTGTTTTATAAATCCCAAAAGAGAAGAAATATTATCTACAAATTAACAATGAAGACAACCTTTCTCCCCTTACTCTATAAACTTTCAAATGTTCCTCTAATTCTCTCCCGTCACCTAATAGACTCATCGTCTTTTTAACGAAGTTCCAATTTAAACTACCGGATAACCATAGCAACGAAGAAAGTCTTTTATACTCATTTGAAGTTAAAATGTTACTAGCTTTATACCCTTCTAAAAATGCTCTAGCAACTTCCGGACATACTACATGTGACTCTATTCCTTTCGTTCGAGAGTACCATTTTATTAAAAAGGCTAATCCTTCAATGCGATTTACATATCCAATCGATTCAAAATCTATAATTCCTTTTACACATTGATTTGAGTTCCATATGACATTTAAAAGATTTAAATCTGTTTGTACAATAAACTCCAAATCATTCGTATGTGCGCATACTATATGGTACTTAGCGAGCTCTATATACCCTGGAAATTCCTTACATGTACCGCCCTTATTTTCTAATAGCTTTATAAACTCACCATATCCATCTAAATGAGATTTCTTTTGAAAAGTCGAGCTTTGAAATGTACTAGAAATATCATGTATCTTTCTTGCTTCCTTTCCAAAGACTTCTACCATAATTTCTGTACAATGTGTAATATGTTCCCCTTCAATCCAAGTAGACAATACAAACCGGTACTGTTCACCATTCCAAGTAACAAATGTAAATGACTCTCCCGCCATATTCTCCTTAATCTGCATAAATGGTATTCCATGCTCTCGTAAATAATACGTAAACCGTACTTGCTCTTTCAATTGTTCATTTGATACCGTCCCAAAGGCCGGATTGATTGTTCGATCGCTATTTATAAACCGTGCGGAATACCGATTCCCATTCACCATGATTTTATAATGCAAATCTGTATGCCAACTGTCCTTATGTAATTCTTCTTCCACTAGTAGTGAATGAATTTCTTTAAAATAATTTATTAATACGTCTTTTATTATGTGTTTCATACTATTCTCCTTTCATGTGAAAAAATTTTTATTGCACACTATTTTTTATGATTACTATCTCGA
This sequence comes from Bacillus sp. SIMBA_074, assembly GCF_046534555.1. NCBI lineage: Bacteria > Bacillati > Bacillota > Bacilli > Caryophanales > Bacillaceae > Bacillus > Bacillus sp. SIMBA_074. Next base: position 98,266 of record NZ_JAWRYM010000019.1, read on the forward strand.
TTACTCTAAAAACCCAAATTTTATTCATTGTTAATTATCAATAGTGTTTTATATATATAAATTTAATAGAGGCGGACTACTATTCTAACTATATCATTCTTACATAATATTCTACATTCGTTAAGATAGTTGTTGCAAACCAATGCAGTAGTGACTATGTATAGAAAAAAGAGCCAATCTCCTATACGATAGAAGATTGGCTCTTTCCTTTATTTACTCCCCTGTTTCAGAAAATCGTTTTATACGTTCCCCAATTTCATCGCGAACACGTTGAAATTCAGACCATTCTTTTCCTGCCGGGTCATCCAATCCCCAGTGAACACGATTTACGTGCGGAGGTGTCGAAGGACAAACAGAATCCGCATGACTACAAAGGGTAACAACTAAATCAGCGTTATTTAAAATATTTACATCAATTATATCTGATGTTTGATCTGTTATGTCGATATTTACTTCTTTCATCGCTTTAATAGCATTTGGATTTACTCCGTGTGCTTCGATTCCTGCAGAATAGATATTCCACTTATCGCCTACATATTGTTTGCCCCATGCTTCTGCCATTTGGCTTCTGCATGAATTTCCTGTGCATAAGAAATAGATTGTCTTTTTGTTTTTCATGTTGTTTTCCGCCTTTATTTTTAAATTATACTGGTTGATCATTAAAATATTTACGCTTAAACCAAAAAGCAACGTTTACAAGTGCAATCATTACAGGTACTTCAACTAACGGCCCGATAACAGCTGCAAATGCTGCGCCTGAATGAATACCAAACACACCAACTGCTACAGCGATCGCTAACTCAAAGTTATTACTACCTGCTGTAAATGCTAACGTTGTAGTCACCGGATAGTTTGCACCAATTTTTCTTCCCATAAAGAAAGAAACAAAAAACATTACAATAAAATAAATTAATAACGGAATTGCTATTCTTACTACATCTAATGGTACACTAACAATCATTTCCCCTTTTAAAGAGAACATAACGATGATTGTAAATAATAATGCAAGTAATGTAAGTGGACTAATCTTCGGTATAAATACCTTTTCATACCACTGTCTTCCTTTTAACTTAACTAGTACAAAGCGTGTTAACATACCTGCTATAAAAGGAATTCCCAAATAGATAAATACTGATTTCGCTACTTCTATCATTGTAATATCGACAATAGCCCCTTCAATCCCTAACCATTCTGGAATGACTGTTACAAACACGTATGCATAAACGGAGAAGAATAACATTTGGAATACTGAGTTAAAAGCTACTAAACCTGCTGCATACTCTTTATCCCCATCTGCTAGATCGTTCCAAACAATTACCATTGCAATACAACGTGCTAAACCAATCATAATGAGCCCGACCATGTATTCTGGTTTATCAGGAAGAAAAATAATAGCTAAAACAAACATAAGTACCGGACCAATAATCCAGTTTTGTACTAAAGATAGAACTAACACTTTTACATCTTTAAATACCCGTCCCATTTCCTCGTAACGAACTTTCGCCAATGGTGGATACATCATTGAAATTAAACCAACAGCAAGTGGAATAGATGTCGTTCCAACTTGTAATGTATTAAGTCCGTCTACTACACTAGGAAACACAAACCCTAAACCAATTCCAACAGCCATAGCTAGAAAAATCCATAATGTTAAATATCGATCTAGAAAAGATAAACGCTTCATTTTATCCCCCTTCTCTTATTAACAACAAGAATTTTTATCTACTACGTTAGAAGTCGTACAACAAGATGAATCTTCTATTTTATGAACATCACTATGTGCTTTTGTATAAAAGAACTCCCACCCGTTACCATCGGGATCCGTTACCCAAAACTTATCTTGAACCGCATAACAACAAGTAGTATCCATCTCATCACGTGCAAAGAAACCTTCTTTTTCTAATCTTTCTTTATGAAATGTAATTTCTTCAGCTGTCTCCACTTGAAAACCAAAATGATTTACCTGATTTCCATTCACTTCATCTCGAGCATTAAGTGTAAAATTAAGCCCTGGCGTCTCTAATAAAAATTTTGCATAATCCACTTTCACCTTAACTGGTGACACACCAAATACCTTTTCGTAGAATTCGATAGACTTCTCTAAATCCGTAACATTTATACCAACGTGAACATATCTCATAGCTAATTCCTCCTCTTTATATTTCATTAATCAATTTTTTTTGATTAACGGTGCAAAATTTTAACAGCAACTACCTTTGCCTGTTTTTCTAAAGATACAGCATAATTCTTCTGATAATAAATTATTTACTTCCGAATCATTTAAATCATAATAACTCCACGTACCTTTTGTTTCTTTTACAATTAAACCTGCATCTAATAAAATCTTTAAATGATATGACAACTTAGATTGCGTCATTTCAAAAATCTCTGTTAAATCACATACACAAGTCTGGCCTCGCTGGCAAAGTTCATACATGATTTCTAGACGCTTCTGATCCGCCAACGCTTTAAACTTTTTCTCATAGAGCTGAAAATCTTGTGCCACTGTAGTTCACTCTCCCTTCATCAATTTTTTTTGATATTTATAGTATATACAATCCTTAATTTATCATGCAACTAATTCATCAATTTTTTTGATTAATATAGAACACCTTTCTCTAATCATACCTGTGCCACAAGTATATTCATAATGCCTCAGTAACCCCTCTCTTCTAAAGCCTTACTTTTCTACTAGTTTTTGTGATGGGAGATTAGCAGGTTCAATTAAAGCCTCAATTCTTTCTAACTGAAAGTGATGATAGCCATACTTAACAACGGCCTCCAATGCTTCACTAGCTAGCCCTTTTCCCCAGTAATCTTTGCTTAATTCATATCCAACTTCAGCTCGATAATGTTTGGTAAGCATATTAAGAAAACTACAACTTCCTATAACCTTACAGATTTTGCGATACGGGAAAGCCCATATCGGACTTTAGTCCGCCTTTAGGCACGGGATGAAAGGATCGCTTTTTCATAGAAAAACAGTTGTGTGTTGGTTATAATTAAACTATAGACAAGTACAAGTCTTTAAAACGACAATGTGTTCCTTGAAAACAAGATATCATAGGGAGTTCGATAGCCGAATTCATGCTAATTGTACGTTTAGACACATCTAAACCGGTTCCCTGTACGTTAAGGAATTAGGTTCTATATTTGAGGAAATGTGCGAGACAAGTGTAAACTTAGGGGAATCCAATATTTTCTATTCAAATATGATAGAATAGCAGTATATCCAAAACGGAGGAATAACAAATGAACTCAAATACAAAACAGTTTATTTATGATATCCAGCAAAGAAAGAACAATTATATAGAAAATGTATTAATAGCAATACAACACCCTAAAAAAGAGCAATCTGAACAGGTCATTCAAAATATAGTAGAGAAGATCGATATGATGATCAGTTTAGTTACTACGTACATGGCTATTGAATCAGAATCTACGAAAGAATTAAAAGAGCTTCAGGAAGAAATTATTCATGCTCAAGCATATATTCAAAAACGAAAATTTGAAGAAACACAGAGATAAAACCCTGTGTTTTTATTTGATCGTCTATGACGCTAATCTGTTATAAATCAAATTCGATGTAATTTGATTATTGTTTTGGCATAATCCATACAATTTGTTGAATGAGTACAATATATCGTTTTAAATGATTAGTTTGTTTTTTTATCAACTAATTTATATAACGTAAAAAGAAATCCTACCAATATTAAGCTTTCCACCATGATAATCCCGACCCTCTCCTTCCTTTTAACCCCAATACATCAGATAAAAGTTTTGTATATCCCATATTAGCTGCAGTAAACAAAAAGGATCATCCCTTCTTTTAAAGGCTGATCCTTTTCTAAGTGCATTCAACTATTTTTAGCTATTCTTGATTAATTATAATAACTGCTGGCCCATCTACACGAATTCCACCAACTTCGATTTTTTCATAAGGCTCCACTGTAATAGAAATGACCCCTTCCCGCTTCTTTAATTCATTACTTAATTCTATTGTTAACATTTTTTTCATGTGTGCACTCCTTCTTACTGCTTAATTTACTATTGTTATGTAAATGAAATTATAAATGGTTTCCTGGTCTGGAAACCATTTTTTGTAGTTGACCATATGGTGTTACCAGTTCGTTTATCAATTTTACGCAAAGAAGATAAACAATTACTATTCATTGTCTCAGTAGATGTAAGAAACTCTTAAAGATACCGGTTAGATTGATTGTTTTTTCTTCTAGAAATAATGACTTAGATAGTATATTACCTAAAACAATGAAAGCCCTACCTCTCTT